>NZ_JAGKJL010000181.1:0-1005 GCF_020329495.1 Bradyrhizobium australafricanum
GGATTACCTGCCCAGGTCGTCATGGCGGATACGGCTTATGACGCCGATCACTTGCGCCAGGCGATCGCTGCCAAAGGCGCGCTCGCCGTCATCCCCAACAACCCGTCACGTGCGCTCAAATATCCGCTGGACAAGCATCTCTATGCCCAGCGTCATCTCGTCGAATGCTGCTTCTCAAAACTCAAGCAGTTCCGCCGCGTCGCAACCCGCTTCGAAAAGACCGCCCGAAATTACCTGGCCGTCGTTACTCTCGCAGCCATCGTCTTATGGATGCGATAAATGTCCACACCACCTAGAGCGCAATTGCGCACGGGAGCCGGGACCCATAACCACAGCTCTCACAACGACGAAGGCTGGAGCTCCAGCCCAGTCCAACCATGAGCTTCGGTGGTTATGGGTCCCTGCGTTCGCACTAGCGTATATACATATCCTCCGCAGTCTTTCCGGAGTCTTCTCAAAGAGTTGGCCGAAAACCGCAGAGAACTTACTCATCTGCACTAAGGGTTGCGCCCGCCGATTTCGGCTCTCGCCTAGTAGCTAACCCCTTGATGATGAGTCGGTTTTCTAGCCTCGAAGAGATGTGTAAATGCCCTAGTGCGTTCGCAGGGACGACACCGAATGGGTGATTACAGCATGCGCCTCGCCGGCCGCACCGGCTCCTTTGCATGGGGTTGTTTTCGATATTTTGGCAGCGCGCCCCTGCGACGGTGTTTGGTCCCTGCTGATTGGTTTGATGGAATCGGTGTAGAACGAGGCGTGGCCTTTGTCAGGGAGCACCTCGGGTCATGGAACTGAGCCTGCACGCGAACGCCACGACGACGCCGAAGACGCGCGCCTATATCCAGCGCAGCCGGAAGTCGGTTGCCGAATTGGCGACGGAACTGGGGGTCAGCGAGACCACGATCTATCGTTGGCGCGACCGCACGACGGTCGAAGATCGCTCGCACCGGCCGAAGAACCTGGTGACCAGCCTGTCGGCTGTCGAAGAAAGGGCGGTTTGCGAGC
>NZ_JAGKJL010000182.1:0-995 GCF_020329495.1 Bradyrhizobium australafricanum
CGGTCGAGCCCGGATTTGAGGATCGCGCTCACCGAGGAGTAGCTGATCGCGTTGATGACGAGTGCCCGCTCGCAGGCCGCTTCGAGCCGATCGCGCTCGTAGCGCCGTGCCAGGGCGATGATCCCCATGGCGGAGCGATAACCCTGCTCGGGATGCGGGCGCTCACGCATCATCCGCTCGACCAGAGTGGCGGTGTTGACGCCGATCCGCGCTGCCATCTTGATCAAGCTCGCCGGCGTCATATTGGCATAACGCTGATGGGCCTTGGGCATGTGCTCGTTCACGGTGACATGGCCGCCGCGCTGAGAGCGGCGCACATGGCTGGCAACACGCGTGTGATCCTGGAAGATCTCGACGGCTCGATAGGTGAGCCGGACGTCCACCCGACGGCCGATCAGCCGGTGCGGCACCGAGTAAAAGGTCTTGTCGACTTCGACGTGATAATCGGGGTGGACCTTCGCCGTTTTCCACTCGGCGTATTCGAACGGCTCGCCCGGCAGCGGCGTCAACGCAGCGCGCTCGATCTCCTCGAACAGCTGCCGGCGGGATTTGCCGATATGGCGCATCGGCCGATGGTTCAGCTCCTCCAGCAGACCGCCGATCGCAGTATTGAGATCGGTCAGGTTGAAGAACCGCCGATGGCGCAGCCGTGCCAGAATCCAGCGCTCAACAATCAGCACCGCGCCTTCAACCTTGCCCTTGTCGCGCGGCTTGCGGCTGCGGGTCGGCAAAATCGTCGTGTCGTAGTGCTCGGCCATGGCGGCAAAGGTTTGGTTGAGCGTCGGCTCGAACCACAACGCCTTGACGACCCCGGCCTTCAGATTGTCGCAGACGATCGCCTTGGGAACTCCGCCGAAGTACGACAAGGCTCGGGTCTGGCCTTCGATCCAATCTGGTAGTCGCTGACCGAAGCTCCCCATAGCGAAGGTCAGCGACGAGGCCCCGAGCACCGCGACAAATATCTGCGCCTGACGGATCTCGCCGGTTTGCGGATC
>NZ_JAGKJL010000183.1:0-975 GCF_020329495.1 Bradyrhizobium australafricanum
GGTAGGGTCGAGGACTGGCGCGCCGCACATCCAAGAGCCTTGGATGTGTACGTTTCCAGCCCCCGCCTCATCGCACGCAGCATGCGGATTTCCCGCACTACGCGCCCCCATTCGCTTCGCATCAAGGTTTATGGGACCTATCACGCTGGGCAGCTTTCGTCAGCCGTGTTTTACCCGGTAGTCGTTGAACAGCTTCAGGGTATCGTACAGCCATGATTTACTCCACTGCTCCCAGCCGAAGCCCTTTCGTTGCCGTGCCCGCGCCAGATGGCGCCTGACCTTCTTCTCCACCCAATCTCTGATGTAGCTGAAACACCTGCCAGAGTGTCCAGCCGAAAAGTAGTTCACCCAGCCCCGGAGCTTCGGATTGATCAGGTTGATGACCCTGCCAATCGGTTGCGATCGGTGCCGACGAAATACTTCCTTCAGATCCCGCAGTAGCGCCGTTCGCTTCTTCAGCTTGGGCGTGTAGTGCGGCCGCATCGCTCCCCGCAAGCTGCGGATGTAGCGAAAGTCAAAACCCAGAAAGCCGAAGCTCTTGCCTCGCCCTAGATCGACTATGCGGCTCTTCTCATCATTGATTTCAACCTGCAGCTTGTCGAACTCCTCTCGAAGTCGCTTGGTCACAGCACCAATCAGCCAGTCATGACGTTTGTGGGCGTCGATCAAGACCACCAGTCGAGTCGCCCGGGGGAGTTTCACCCCCAGGCGCTCACAGATCCGGACGTGAACGTCTCCGCTCATCCGGCTCTTACCGTCCAGCCGCCGTCTTGTGCAGCATCGGCCAATGGGCCAATAGCGTGGGGGTGCGGCACGCAATGTCCCGTACCCAGTGCTCTGCCCGTCTTCGATGTCGCCGCAGACGTTTGTATTTCGACATCGCCCATCGCGCGAGACATCGGTCGAGATGGCGTAGTGTCGGATAAAGCGCCGACTTGTAGTACCGACCATAGTAGTTCATCCAGCCTCGAATGA
>NZ_JAGKJL010000184.1:0-945 GCF_020329495.1 Bradyrhizobium australafricanum
ACGCGTACCATTCGATCTTCTCTATGGCGTCCTTGCGCGATCGGACCGGGAGATCGGTGAGGAGCTTCCACTCGATTTTCTTTCGCCGCTTCGGCCTTCCCCGCTCTCGAGCATGGATCACGGTCAGAGTGAGTGCGGGATATTTCGTCTGTTTGCCGATCGGCGGCAGGACGCGTATCTTGCGGTACCTGATCTCAAGAACGGCGTCGTCGGGATCGCCTTTGTCGTCCTTGACCTTGATCCGGTGTACACCCTTGATCGTAACCTCGTCCATTTCGTCGGCAATTGTATGATTGCCGTCCCCGGCAAGCCGATCAACACAGGTTCGCACCAAAAAATGCGTTCCGACCTCCTCGGCCAGGCAAAACAGCTCATAGATGTCGCTCTCGCGATCACCAATATGAACGCATCGCCCGGGAGCAGCGAGAAGGTCGGTCGATTGCCGTAAATTCTCGAGCCAGCGGATGCTCTCCTTCTGCTCGATCGGCACCCGTGTCGGATTGATCTTTCGCTTCAGCGCCGTCGTCCCCTTGAACTTCTTGCGGGTCCAGAACTTGATTGCCGACAGTCCGAGCGGAAGCCCCTCGGTCGTCACGGCGAGACTCGAATGCATCAGGATGCCGCACTGCGTGCGTCCTGCCGTCTTACCCGTAAAGCCGATCAGATCCGGCTTCTCGCGCTTGAAGCTGAATTCCGTCGTGTCATGGAGGACGAGGATCGGTCCCTCCGTCGCCGCTACGCGCCCGCGCGTCGCCTCGAAATGACCGCAAAGAATATCCGCCTCGTTGACCCGTTCGTTGGAGAGGAAGCGATAGGCGGCCTTCGTGTTGGCCCAATCCTGACAAACCAGCGGGATGCTTTGACCCATGTCGCTCCCGATTTGTGCGAGCAATTTGCAGAACCGGCGACCAAGCCGCTCATCCTTAAACTCGCATCCCGCAACTT
>NZ_JAGKJL010000185.1:0-908 GCF_020329495.1 Bradyrhizobium australafricanum
CCCGGCCGGCGCCGTCGAAGACGAGGCTCCGCCGTCGACCGCATAGCTCACATCGGCAACGCTCAGCGTCGCCGTCTCGCCATGGTCGGGATCGCTCGCCCCGCTCAGCAGGTTCAGCGGGTAGGACGCAGCACCTTCCGCCGCCGTCGAGGTCAGCGCCGCCGCAACCACCGGCGCGTCGTTGGTGCCGGTGATCGTGATCGTCTCGGTCTGCGCCACCGTCGCACCCTGCGCGTCCTTCACATTGTAGGACACCACGATCGTCATGTGCTCGCCGACCGCCAGGCTGTTGAATGCCGGGTCGGTCGGATCAACCGTCAGCGTCGAGCCCGACAGGCTCACCCCGGCCGGCGCCGTCGAAGACGAGGCTCCGCCGTCGACCGCATAGCTCACATCGGCAACGCTCAGCGTCGCCGTCTCGCCGTGGTCGGGATCGCTCGCCCCGCTCAGCAGGTTCAGCGGATAGGACGCAGCACCTTCCGCCGCCGTCGAGGTCAGCGCCGCCGCAACCACCGGCGCGTCGTTGGTGCCGGTAATCGTGATCGTCTCGGTCTGCGCCACCGTCGCACCCTGCGCGTCCTTCACATTGTAGGACACCACGATCGTCATATGCTCGCCGACCGCCAGGCTGTTGAACGCCGGGTCGGTCGGATCAACCGTCAGCGTCGAGCCCGACAGGCTCACCCCGGCCGGCGCCGTCGAAGACGAGGCTCCGCCGTCGACCGCATAGCTCACATCGGCAACGCTCAGCGTCGCCGTCTCGCCGTGGTCGGGATCGCTCGCCCCGCTCAGCAGGTTCAGCGGATAGGACGCAGCACCTTCCGCCGCCGTCGAGGTCAGCGCCGCCGCAACCACCGGCGCGTCGTTGGTGCCGGTAATCGTGATCGTCTCGGTCTGCGCCACCGTCG
>NZ_JAGKJL010000186.1:0-861 GCF_020329495.1 Bradyrhizobium australafricanum
GAGAAGATCAGCTGACCATGGAAACGAAACTTGAACAAATAGCAGTGAAAGCTCGACGCGAGCCAAATCTTCGCTTCACCTCGTTGGCCCATCACATCACGCGCGACCGAGTGCAAAAGAATCTATTACAGATTCCGAAGCGCTCCGCCGCCGGGGTGGACGGACAGACGGTGGAGGCGGCGAAGGAGAGCTTCGAGGACTGGATGGGGCCAATGCTCCAATCCATCCATCGCCAGGGATATCGGGCGCCGAACATTCGGCGGGTCTATATCCCCAAGCCCGGTAAGACGGAGAAGCGCCCCCTCGGGGTTCCAACTGTCTCCGACCGGGCGCTCCAGCGCAGCACGGCTGAGGTATTGTCCACCATCTACGAGCAGGACTTCTTGCCCTGCTCGTTCGGCGGCAGGCCGAAGCTCAGCGCCCATCATGCCTTGGCGACCCTCAATGAGGTCATCGCCGGCGGCATGATCAGCTGGGTGTTGGAGGCGGATTTGAAGAACTTCTTCGGGAGTCTCGATCATGATTGGGTCCTCCGGTTTGTCGAACATCGAGTCGGTGATCCGCGCCTGATCAGCTTGATCCGGCGCTGGTTGAAAGCGGGCGTCTTGGAAGACGGAGCGGTGCACCCGAGCGAACAAGGAACGCCACAAGGCGGATCGATCAGTGTACTTTTGAGCAACCTCTACCTTCATTACGTTCTCGACCTCTGGTTCGAACGCGTGGTGAAGGGTCGGTTGCAGGGCGAAGCCCGACTGGTGCGCTATATCGACGACTTTGTGATCTGCTTCCAATATCGATCGGACGCCATCCGCGTACAGGAGGCCTTGCGTCTTCGGTTGGGGAAGTTCGGCCTCACTCTAG
>NZ_JAGKJL010000187.1:0-852 GCF_020329495.1 Bradyrhizobium australafricanum
CTAGGTGGTGTGGACTCTAAGGATTCCCTTTTAGGAGCAAATCAGATTCAAGGCTGCTTTTGGGGAGGCCGCCTTGGGTGTGATGGACCGTTTGGTATTGAGCGACGCGGCGTGGGAGCGGATGGCGCCGTTGATCATAGGGCGGCCCGATCAGAAGGGCTCGACCGGGCGCGACAACCGAATGTTTGTTGAAGGAGTGCTGTGGATCGTGCGTACGGGGTCTCCCTGGCGCGATCTCCCGGAGGTCTTCGGCGATTGGAACAGCGTGTTCCGGCGCTTCAGCCGATGGAGCATCAAGGGTGTTTGGTGGCGGATATTCGAGGCGATGTCCGATGATCCGGACTTCGAATATCTGATCGTCGATTCCACCATCGTTCGGGCGCATCAGCACGCCGCCGGCGCCAAAAAAGGGGGTCTGAAGATCAAGCGATCGGCCGCTCGCGCGGGGGCCTGAGCACCAAGATACATCTGGCCGTTCGAGGCTTGGGATGTCCGGTGCGGTTCACGCTGACCGCGGGTCAGAAGGGCGATGCACCGCAAGCCGCCACATTGATCGAAGGCTTATCCGCCGAAGTCGTCATGGCCGACGCCGCCTATGACGCCGATCACTTGCGCCAAGCCATCGCCGCCAAAGGCGCGCTCGCCGTCATTCCCAACAATCCGTCGCGCGCGCTCAAATACCCTCTCGATAAGCATCTCTATGCCCAGCGTCATCTCGTCGAATGCTGCTTCTCAAAGCTCAAGCAGTTCCGACGCGTCGCAACCCGCTTCGAAAAGACGGCACGGAACTATCGCGCCGTCGTCACTCTCGCTGCCATTGTTCTATGGATGCGCTAATGTCCACACCACCTA
>NZ_JAGKJL010000188.1:0-850 GCF_020329495.1 Bradyrhizobium australafricanum
GCTAGGGTCCGGACTCAATTGAGCCACCAAGTTACGGCTGCGGCGATGAAGGCGCCAGCAAGGAAATTTCTTGCGAGTTTGTCGTAGCGGGTAGCGATACGACGGAAGTCCTTGAGACGAGCGAACATGCGCTCGATCAGGTTGCGCCGGCGGTAGAGTCTTTTGCTGTAGGGGATCGGCTGGCTGCGGCTGGTGGTGGACGGAATGACGGCCTTGGCCCCGTGCTCGGCGAGGAGCATTCGCAAACTATTGGCATCGTAGGCTTTATCGGCGATCAGCCGCTGGATAGGCCCCGCCGCAGCAAGGAGGGCCGGTGCCAGCGCGATATCGTTGATGTTGCCTGGAGAAAGCAGGAGGACGCGCGGACGCCCTTCGTCATCGGTCAAGGCGTGGATCTTCGTCGTCCGGCCACCGCGCGAGCGGCCGATGGCTTCCTCGTAGTCCCCCCTTTTCCGCCGGCGGCCGAGCGGTGCGCTTTGATGTGAGAACTATCGATGGCGACCGGTCCGACGATCCCGGTCTTGCCGGTCAAAGCCTCGAATATCTCGAACCAGAGACCCTGTCGGCTCCAGCGGTTGAACCGGTTGTAAATCGTTGTGTAGGGACCGTATTCCGGCGGACAATCCCGCCAACGCGCTCCCGACCGCAGCATGTGTACGATCCCGCTGATCACGCGCCGGTCGTCCACCCGACGTGCACCGCGCCGTCCACGCGGCAGCAACGGCTCAAGACGCTTCCACTCCGCCTCGCTCAACCAGTAGAGTTGCTTGCGCATCAAGGCCTCCTCAAATTAGAGACCTTGAATCACGATTTAGCCCAACCGTGAATCCTTATTGAGTACGGACCCTAG
>NZ_JAGKJL010000189.1:0-840 GCF_020329495.1 Bradyrhizobium australafricanum
CGGTCGAGCCCGGATTTGAGGATCGCGCTCACCGAGGAGTAGCTGATCGCGTTGATGACGAGTGCCCGCTCGCAGGCCGCTTCGAGCCGATCGCGCTCGTAGCGCCGTGCCAGGGCGATGATCCCCATGGCGGAGCGATAACCCTGCTCGGGATGCGGGCGCTCACGCATCATCCGCTCGACCAGAGTGGCGGTGTTGACGCCGATCCGCGCTGCCATCTTGATCAAGCTCGCCGGCGTCATATTGGCATAACGCTGATGGGCCTTGGGCATGTGCTCGTTCACGGTGACATGGCCGCTGCGCTGAGAGCGGCGCACATGGCTGGCGACACGCGTGTGATCCTGGAAGATCTCGACGGCTCGATAGGTGAGCCGGATGTCCACCCGACGGCCGATCAGCCGGTGCGGCACTGAGTAAAAGGTCTTGTCGACTTCGACGTGATAATCGGGATGGACCTTCGCCGTTTTCCATTCGGCGTATTCGAACGGTTCGCCCGGCAGCGGCGTCAACGCAGCGCGCTCGATCTCCTCGAACAGCTGCCGGCGGGATTTGCCGATATGGCGCATCGGCCGATGGTTCAGCTCCTCCAGCAAACCGCCGATCGCAGTATTGAGATCGGTCAGGTTGAAGAACCGCCGATGGCGCAGCCGTGCCAGAATCCAGCGCTCGACAATCAGCACCGCGCCTGCTGCGGGTCGGCAAAATCGTCGTGTCGTAGTGCTCGGCCATGGCCGCAAAGGTTTGGTTGAGCGTCGGTTCGAACCACAACGCCTTGACGACCCCGGCCTTCAGATTGTCGCAGACGATCGCCTTGGGAACTCCGCCGAAGTACGACAAGGC
>NZ_JAGKJL010000190.1:0-829 GCF_020329495.1 Bradyrhizobium australafricanum
AACCTTCCGGCGACCACCCCTTTGATCGGCTCTGCAAGCAGCGCGGCATCCAGCATCGCCTGACCAAGCCTTACCACCCGCAGACCAACGGCCTCGTCGAACGCTTCAACCGGCGTATCGCCGAAGCCATTGGCCGCGAACAAAAGCGCGGCAGCGCCCGGCGGACCTTCATCGACCATGCCGATCGCGACGCCTTCATCGCCAAGTTCGTCCACGACTACAACCGGACTCGCCTCAAATGCCTCGGCTACCAGGCCCCGATCCAGGCCGTTGCTAAACTCACGGGACTGAACACGAAAGCAGGGGCCCGTACTCCGCGGCCTGTGTCGTGAACGGGACTCGTCGTTCCGCCGTCGTGCAGCAATGACCGTTTGTGGTTATGAGTCCCTGCTTTCGCAGCGACGACGGGAGGAGGGGGCGCGCGTATCAACTCCATCACCGTCACCCTGAGGAGGCCGCGCAGCGGCCGTCTCGAAGGGTCGACGGCCACCACCCGGGCCGTGCATCCTTCGAGGCCCGCTTGCGCGTGCACCTCAGAGCCTGACTGAAAAATGGGTGAGTGATCTCAGTGGGGTGTGATTCCATCGGATTTGCAAAGATTCGAGGGAGAGCACGATGCCCTGGACCAAGATCACTCGGGAGCAATATCGGCGGGACGATCTGCGTTATGCAAGCGATATGACCGATGCGGAGTGGGCGCTGATCAGACGCCTGTTGCCGCGAGCGAACCGGCGCGGCCGGCCGCGTAAGACGGAGCTGCGTCGTGTGATCGAAGCGATCCTCTATATCGTTTCGACCGGCTGCCAGTGGCGGGCGTTGCCGCAGGAGT
>NZ_JAGKJL010000020.1:0-147368 GCF_020329495.1 Bradyrhizobium australafricanum
TCTGCCTGGTTCGTACCGATCCCACCACCAAGCCGCAGTCCGGCATTTCCTTCCTCTTGATCGACATGAAGTCGCCGGGCGTCACCGTGCGCCCGATCATCACCATTGACGGCTCGCACGAGGTCAACGACGTCTTCCTGGAGAACGTCCGCGTCCCCGCCGAGAACCTGATCGGCGAGGAAAACAAGGGCTGGACCTACGCTAAATTCCTGCTCGGCAATGAGCGCACCAGCATGGCCGGCATCGGCCGCTCGACGCGCTACATCGCGCGGCTGAAGAAGATCGTGAAGGCGGAGATCCCCGAAGATGATCCGGCGCATCTGGAATTCATCCGGGACATCGCCCGCGTCGAGCGGCCGATGCCGGCCATGCTGGTGCGCTCATTGCCGAGCAGGAATTTAGCGTAGGTCCAGCCCTTGTTTTCCTCGCCGATCAGGTTCTCGGCGGGGACGCGGACGTTCTCCAGGAAGACGTCGTTGACCTCGTGCGAGCCGTCAATGGTGATGATCGGGCGCACGGTGACGCCCGGCGACTTCATGTCGATCAAGAGGAAGGAAATGCCGGACTGCGGCTTGGTGGTGGGATCGGTACGAACCAGGCAGAAGATCCAGTCGGCGTGCTGCGCCAGCGTGGTCCAGGTCTTGTGGCCGTTGACGATGTAATGGTCGCCGTCGCGCACCGCCTTGGTGCGGACGGTCGCGAGGTCGGAGCCGGAGCCCGGTTCCGAATAGCCCTGGCACCACCAATCCTCGCCGGACAGGATGCGCGGCAGGAATTTCTTCTTCTGCACATCGTTGCCGAAGGTGTAGATGACGGGCCCGACCATGGTGACGCTGAACGCCAGGGGCGGCATCGTGCCAGCGCGCGTCGTCTCCTGCTCGAAGATGAAGCGGCGGGTGATCGACCAGCCGGGCCCGCCATATTGCTTCGGCCAGAGCGGCGCGATCCAGCCCTTCTTGTGCAGGATGCGATGCCACAGCAGCATCTGCTCCTTGGAGAGATCGGTCTCCGGATTGGCGACGCGCATCTCCGCCGGGTAGTTGTCCTTGATGAAGGCGCGAACCTCATCGCGGAACGCCGCATCTTCAGGGGATAGCGCGAGCTCCATCTGACCGGCTCCCTACCACTTCTCGCCGAAGGGCCGGATTTCCAGCTCGAAGGTCCAGGCGCTCTTCGGCTGCTGATAGAGCTGCCAATAGGCGCCCGCGACCGATGCCGGCGGCATCAAGAGATCGGGATCGTCGAGCGCGTTCGGGCCGAGCGCCTCGATGCGGCGCTGCCGCACCCATTCAGTATCGACGCCGGAATCGATGATCAGATGCGCGACATGGATGTTCTTCGGTCCCAGTTCGCGCGCCATGGCCTGCGCCACGGCGCGCAAGCCGAACTTGGCGCTGGCAAAGGCGGCATAGCCGCTGCCGCCGCGGAGTGACGCGGTGGCGCCGGTGAAGAAGATGTTGCCCTCGCCGCGCGGCATCATCAGCCGCGCCGCCTCGCGCCCGGCCAGGAAGCCGGAGTAGCAGGCCATCTCCCAGACCTTGCGGAACACGCGCTCGGTGGTCTCGAGAATCGGGAAATTGACGTTGGCCCCGATATTGAAGATGCAGACCTCCAGCGGCGCATGCTTGTCGGCGTCGTTGAGGAAGGCCGTGATCTCCTCTTCCTTGCGCGCATCGAGCGAGCGCGCATGGATCTCGCCGCCGGCGGCCTCGATCTCCTTGACCAGCGGAGCCAGCTTGTCGCCGTTGCGGCGGCCAGCGAAAATCGTAAAGCCTTCGGAGGCGAACTTCTTGGCGATCTCGCCGCCGATGTAGTCGCCGGCTCCGATAACGGCCACCGTTGCGTTTTTCTTGGACATAGCCATCTCCGTTGGTTTGATTATGCTGCCGAGCCGCGCGGCGCGTCTTTGTTCGTTTCCAATGCTCGCTCTGCGAGTTGGTGCTTAAGTATCTTCCCGGTCGAAGTCGCCGGGAGCGCGTCCAGCATTACGAGCTCCGTGGGACGCTTGTACGGCGCAAGCTGAGGTTCGACGTAGGCCATCAAATCCAATGGTCGCGTCCGAGCACCTCGAATGAGCTGAACGAAAGCGACGACTTCTTCATTGCCATTAGCAGCGCGTCCCACCACCGCGGACTGCAACACATCCTCATGGGAATTGAGAACAGCCTCGACTTCCGCCGGATAGACATTGAAGCCGGACCGGATGATCATCTCTTTGCTTCGTCCGACAATGTAGAGATTGTCGCCCTCAAAGCGAGCGAGATCGCCGGTATTGAACCACCCTTCACTATCGATAACTTTTGCAGTCAACTCCGGCGCACGATAGTAGCCTCGCATAACATTCCGGCCGCGCACATGGAGCTCGCCAATCTCCCCAAAATCCACCGGAATTCCATCGAGCGTCCTTACCCGCGCCTCGACGCCCGGCAAGAGCACCCCCACGGAATCGTCAGCGCGCCGCGCCTCGAACGGAACGCCGGAGATTCCCGATGAACATTCCGTAATGCCGTAACCATTCGACAACGACAAGCCGAACTCGGCTTCCACGCGGGACTTCAGCGCAAGATCCAGCGGTGCGCCGGCAACGGCGATCACCCTCAACGCGCCAGGGTCGAGGCGTCGCGTCCCGGAAAGCGTCTTGTACTCAAGCAGGCGTTGATAGGTAGTGGGAACTCCATTGAGGACAGTAATTCCTTCTTCAGCGATAGCCCTCGAAAGCGCCCCGGGATCATGCTTGGTGACGAGGCGCGCGGTGCCACCGACCATCAGAGTCATCGTAAGCAGGGAGATTCCCACGATGTGCGAGATGGGTAATACGAGACACACCTTGTCACGCGACGTCAGCCTGCGGACATTTGCCGTTGTCTTCGCGCTGATCAGTAGATTCTCATGCGTCAACATGACGCCCTTCGGCGCGCCGGTCGTCCCGGATGTGTAGATCAGAACGGCAACCTGCTTGGCCGGATTCACCTCGGTCGGCTCAACGACCGAATGCTCATTCAATGCGCCGACCGCGATCTCATCAAGCGGCCCGATCACGCGTTGCTCGGCCCCGACGCGATCAGCGTGAATCGCGGCCTCCTTCGAAAGCGCAGCTGTGTAGAACACGCGGCGCGCACCGCTATGATCGTAAATCTGATCGACTTCGCGCGCCGAAAGCTTTGGATTGACGACGATCGCCCAAGCATCCAGACGACTTGCCGCCAACAGCAGGCCGGCGAGCGCAATGCAGTTTTCGCTGACGATCATCATGCGGTCACCACTTCGAATGCCCAGTGAAGTGAGAGCATCCGCGATATGACCGACGTGCAGGACAAGGCTCCCGTAGCTCCACGCCTCTCGGTCGTCGATAAGCGCTACATGGTCGGGGATTCGGCCAGCCTGACCTTCTGCAGCATGATGAAGCCGGCGCGGCAGATCAGCAAGGATCTGGTCGATTGCCTCCGACACGTCTTACCTCCCGAACTCCGCCGGCCTCTAGCAGACCGCCAGACGCTTGATCCCGACTAAACGTTCTATTTTAGAACTCGTCAAGCGCATTTCGAGCGGCGAACGCGCCTCTTGAGCTCTGATGATAACCTCCCAGAATAGTAACGAATGCTATTTACAAGCGTCTTGCGCCGTCCTAATAGTTCCGTTCTCAAATAGAACTTAAAGGAGGAACCCTATGGCTCAGACGCGTGGTGTGGCAGTGCTTGTCGGCGCGGGAGATGCCATCGGTGCGGCAGTTGCCCGGCGCTTCGCCAAAGGTGGCTACAGCGTTTGCATTTGCCGCCGTGATGCCACCAAATCACAGGACCTTGTTGACGAGCTCAACGCTAGCGGGCACGAGATCTCTGCCTTCAGCGTCGACGCCCGCAAGGAATCTGAAGTTCAAGAGCTTTTCTCGCGAATAGAGAGGGACATCGGGCCAATCGAGGTCTGCCTCTTCAATGCCGGCTCAAACGTCAATAAGCCTCTACTTGAAACTACTGAAAAGCTCTTCTTCAAGGCTTGGGAGTTGGCCTGTTATGCGGGCTTTCTAGTCGGACGCGAAGCGGCGCGCGTGATGTCGGGCCGTGGGCGCGGAACGATCCTGTTCACCGGCGCGACCGCAAGTCTTCGGGGCGGCTACGGCTTTGCTGCCTTCGCAGCCGCAAAGTTTGGCTTGCGCGCCGTCGCACAGGCCATGGCACGCGAACTTGGTCCCAAGAATATCCACGTCGCCCATCTGATCATCGACGCCGCGGTCGATAGCGACGCAATCAGGGCGCGTCTAAAGGCCGGAAGTGGTATTGAGGCGAAGGATATCGCACCGGATAGTCTTACAAAGACGAACTCGATCGCTGAAGCCTATTGGTTTGTCCACCAGCAAGCGAAAGACGGCTGGACCCATGAGCTGGACCTCCGTCCTTCAGTGGAGAAGTGGTGAGATGACGAGCGCCCCTGACCTAACTTTGTGGGGAGTTGGAACCAGCCGCACCGTTCGGGCGCACTGGGCGATGTTCGAACTTGATCTCCCTTACAAAACAATGCCGATCGGTCCGCGCACCGGCGAAACCAAGACTGCCGAATACACCAAACTGAATCCTCGTCAGAAGGTACCGCTTCTGCGGGATGGCGATTTTTGCATCGGTGAAAGCGCCGCGATCGTCGCCTACTTATCTCGCACGTACCCGAAGCCCGAACGCTCGCTTATTCCCGACCGCCAGCGCGACTATGCGGCCTGGCTTGAATGGTGCTTCTTCATCGTAACCGAACTGGACTCCACCAGCTTGTACGTGATGCGCCGTCACAGCGCGGATGCGCTCGGCCCGATTTACGGCATCGCGCCCGACGTTGTGGCAAAGGCGGGAGAATACTTCCGGGAGCAACTTCGGCACGTCGAGACAGCGCTTCACGACGGGCGAACTTACCTAATGGGAGACCAATTCACCAGCGCCGATATCCTGCTGACGACCTGTCTCGACTGGGCGATCGCATACGGCGTCGGAATTTGCGACAACGCTCATCCATATCGCGACCGCATCCACCAGCGCGCCGCGTATCAGCTGGGCAACAAGGCAAATGAGCCTCTTGCGCCGATCACACGTGCGACTCCGCCGTCCGCCTAGCCTGCTAGGCGGACCGCACTCTCCTCGACCATGCTCTGGATAGCCTGCTCGTCGTAACCCAGCTCGAGCAGGATCTCCCTGGAGTGCTCACCAATCCGGGGCGCGGGACCGGCGATTTTCGCCTCGTTCAACGTGAAGCGGGCTGCGGGCTTCGGCTGCCGCACTTTACCGACGCTGGGCTGATCGAACTCGGTGATGATGCCCCGCGCAACGACTTGCTCGTTTGCGATGATTTCAGAACGACGCAGGATAGGGGCGCAAGGGACATCGGCCGCATCCAACCGTTCGAGCCATTCGGCAGTAGTATGCTGACCAATATACTCCTGCATCTTGTTGATCCGGGCCGTCGCATTTACGCTCCGTCCCGTCGGTGTAGCGAAGCGAGGATCACTTGCAAGCTCCGGGTCACCGCTCGCGCGGCAGAAGCCTTGCCACTCCGAATCTGAGATCGTCCCACACGTAATATAGCCATCGCTGGTCTTGAAGACGAGGTCCGGGCGGTCGTTCGGATCGCCGGCCTTTGCCTCGGCGCCAACCACCGTGTATTGCATCATGCCCTCCGGCCACAGATAGGAAATCATCGTGTCGAGCATCGCAACCTGGATGTGGTCGCCCTGGCCGGTCTTTTCACGGGCGTAGAGGGCGGCAGCCACAGCCTGTGCCGTCATCACTGCTGTCGTCTTGTCGCAAACGATCGTGCGGATCATCTGCGGCCGATTTGTAACCGGCTGAGATTGGATGTCGGCAAATCCCGACAAACCTTGAATGATCGGATCGTAGACCCGCTTCTTGACATAAGGCCCTGTCTCACCGACACCACTGATGGACACATAGATCAGCCTCGGATGACGCTGACGCAAATCGTCTACTCCGAGGCCGAGCCTCTCCATCGTGCCGGGACGAAAGTTCTGCACCAGGACGTCCGCCTTCGCGACGAGCTTGGCCAGCACCTCTCGCCCGGCCGAACTCTTCACGTCGATCGAAAGAGACCGCTTGCCGCGGTTCGAAGAGATGAAGAGTGCCGAAAATTCGCCTTTCTTATCGATTGTCGCGCGGCTGCGTCGGGTGATGTCACCCGAGATCGGCTCAATCTTCAGGACATCGGCTCCCTGATCCGCCAAGAACATTGTCGCAAATGGTCCGGACACGACACCGGTCAAATCAAGCACACGCACGCCATTCAGTGGACCCGGCATAACAATCTCCTGCTCTCTATTCTTGGTTCAACACGCGACTGCGCAATCCTGACGCCTAACCGGCTCTGGCCGCAGCTCCCTGCTGTTTAACGATTTCATCCTCGACGTCGCGCAGCTGGTCTTTGCCGAAGAACATTTCGCTTCCCACAAAGAAGGTAGGCGACCCAAATGCGCCTCTCGCGACCGCATCATTGGTGACTTCAATCAGGCGCTTCTTGACCTCATCCTGCTGTGCGCGGGCGATCAAGCGATCAATGTCGATGTCGGAGGATTTGAACGCAGCGTGGAACACCTCCACGTCGTCCATTTTCTTCGGATCTTCCCACATGTGATGGTA
Organism: Bradyrhizobium australafricanum; assembly: GCF_020329495.1. Lineage (NCBI taxonomy): Bacteria > Pseudomonadati > Pseudomonadota > Alphaproteobacteria > Hyphomicrobiales > Nitrobacteraceae > Bradyrhizobium > Bradyrhizobium australafricanum. Next base: position 6,627 of record NZ_JAGKJL010000020.1, read on the forward strand.
AGCCGCCCGGAAGTAAGGCTCGAACATATTCTCAAACTTGGCAGCGACTGCACCACGCATCAACATCAGTGTGTTGACCGGGAAGAACGGATTCTGGACGAACTTCGTGATGCCGTGCCGACGAATGAACCGCTGCATCTCGAGGGCCTGATACTCCGGCTTGTTCTTGATGCCGCGAAGCGAGTCGCTCGGGGACATGTTGCCGGTGGCCTTGTAAACTCCACCCAGGAGAACAGGTACGTACTCGAACTTGATACCCGTGCGCTTCTCGATGCCCGGGATCAGATATTCCGCCAGATAGGCGTTTGGACTACCGAAATCGAACTGAAACTCGACCTTAATCGGATTTGTCACCAGCCTCTCCTCAAAAGCGTCACGGCAAATGCGGACACGAGCCATAGGCGTCGCTGACCGGCCTCCTTCCCTATAGTTCTAAAATTGAACTGTCAATTCGGAACTGGCTCGCCGTCCCGCTAATTTTCCACCTAGTTGACGAGCAAGGTGGTTGTGTCAGCGTTAGTGCCTATTTAGAATGCCAGCGTAATGCCTTGGCGATGCGGACCTTCGGCGATTTGGAGACTGGAATGAAGTGGGACGCCCTTGAGGAGGAGCCCTGTTCGGTTGCCCGAACGATCGGCGTTATCGGCGATCGCTGGACACTCCTGATACTGCGCGAGTGCTTTCTAAGAACGCGACGCTTTGAAGGGTTTCAATCTGCGCTCGGCATTACCCGGCATTTGCTCGCAGAGCGCCTGAAGAAGCTTGTCCGTACCGGAATTCTGCGACGCATCCCCTACCAAGAATCGCCGAAGCGCCATGAATATATCCTGACCCAGAAGGGACTCGACCTTTATCCGATCATGATGGCGATCGTCCATTGGGGCGACACCCATATGGTCGATGAGCGCGGCCGTCCGTTACTGCATGAACACCGCAAGTGCGGGAAGCTGTTCAACCCCGTGATGGTATGTTCCGAATGCAGAGAGCCGCTCGCCGCCAAGGAGGTTGTTACCCGTCCCGGTCCGGGTGCCGCCCCTTCGGGGCAGCGACCCGCGGCGGCTCGCGCCGAAAAATCAGCCACAAAAAAGAAGGTCGCCTGAGCTAATCGCAGCGGACATTTTCGTTCCTTGGCTCCGCCCCCCCGAGAAGCCGGTACATTAACCGGCTGACTCGTCGAAGCCAGTCCGCTCTACGGTCCTAGCGACCGAAGACGGCGCCAGTTCGTCACTCGTGGTTCGTTGCCCTAACAGCTGCGCAAGCAACTTGGTAAATTCGGCAACCTCGGCTTCCGACAACTTGCCTGCGATATCCGCTTCGATAGTGGCCAAGTACGTCTCCGCCATACGCTCTTGCAAGGAGCGGCCGCGCTGAGTGATCGCTACCCAAGTCGGCTTGCCTCGTGCTTGGCCTCGACGGCGCACGACATGATCCCCTTCGACCAGACACTCGATCAAACGCCACAGTCTGTATTGAGGAATGGATAGCCGGCGCTGCATTTCCGTCGACGTCAATTCTCCGTTTGGCGTAGTTGCAAGAGCAAGCAGTGCATCGTGCCATATCAACGCAGGAAGCGCTGAGCGCCTCAAACGCCGCTCGACAAGCTGAGTCCAGTGACGTCGGCTCTTGGCTAGCCGATGCCACACCTCCATCGACCTGCTTGTATTGATCTTTGAAGCTCCGACGATATGCTCCTTTGGCCGTTCTCGCCCTTCATCCAACGCTTCATTCAGCCCATTCTCGCTAGTCATGCCGGTTGCAAAACACTCCGCTCGCGCGATCGGCGACTTTCATAAGTCTTCAGATGCGAATAGGCCACAGACAACAACGGGGACGCACTTCCGATGTCGCATGCTCTCTTCAGCAGATCTCCGACAATATGATCAGCTTCAATCGCCTGGCCGGTCTCGATATCGCGCAGCATGGACGCAGTGAAGGGTGAATTGGGCGCAGTCAAGATCGACAAGTACCGATCCACAGCCGGCTTGCTCGGAGCAAATCCACACGAAGTAGCGATTGCGACGCATTCGTCGAACATAGCAACGGTGAGTTCGGCGGAGTTGGCCGCGACAATGTCACCGACTGAGCCTCGCATCAGACTTGTCGCGCCAGCCGCCGCGGCAATGAAAATCCATTTCTCCCACATCTCTTGAACAATGTTATCAACGTGGGAGACTTCAAACTTCGCTCCAGCGAGCGCCTCCCTCACTTCCTCTGTCCGAGCGGATTTTCCACTTTCCTGCTCACCAAAGGAAATTGTGTGAAATGGCTGCAAGTGTCGGATTTTCCCTTGATCATTCATCGTTGCAGAGATTGCGCACCATCCACCCAGGATCTTAGATCTTTCAAAGCGCGCATTTAGCGCATCCATATGGGACATGCCGTTGAGCACGGGTAGAATCAGCGTGCGATCATGTACAGCGGGCGCCATTGCATCCATCGCGCCTTGAAGATCATAGGCTTTGCAGCTTAGCAGTATCAGGTCATAGGGCTGATTGAGCCGATCTGCCGTCACCGTGGGCGGGTTCGGGATCGTGATGCTGCCGGCCACGCTCTCAACCTGCAAACCGGCTTGAAGCTTTATGGCACGTGCCGGACGAACGAGAAACGCCACATCCCGCCTAGCCTCGAGCAATCGCGCCCCAAAATAGCCTCCAAGCGCGCCGGCGCCGATTACGAGTATTCTCATCCGTACACTTCCAATGTTCAGTTAACCCGTTTGTTACAAAAGCGACGACGAGGACTTTGCGAGCCTCGGCCCGGGCTCCTCACCCGACGGCCCGATGATGGTGAGCTATCATTACGTCTTCTCTGGCCAGGTCACGGCGTATAATGCGTTGCGTAGCGCCTTCGCAGCTCCGTCTTCTGAATCTTCCCCGTGGCACCGTAGCTCAGAGACTCAGTGAACACGACATCATCAGGCATCCACCATTTTGCTATTTTGCCTTCGAGAAAGTCGACCAATGCGTTCCAGGAAAGATCGGCACCCGGCCTCGGCACGACGACAAGCAGAGGCCGCTCCTCCCATTTCGGATGGGGAATCCCGATAACAGCCGCCTCGGAGACTCCTGGACAACCCGCAACGATATTCTCGATGTCGATCGAGCTGATCCATTCGCCTCCAGACTTAATGACGTCCTTGGCGCGATCGGTCAGCCGGATATTGTTGTCACCACTCATAACCGCAAGATCTCCAGTGTCGAACCACCCGTCCTGGAGTACATTCTTGTCATCTCTGAAATAGCCAGAAATGACCCAGGGTCCGCGAACCATGAAGCGGCCGCCCGAATTCCCATCCCTTTCCTTTTCACGCCCGTCCTCATCAGCGATCTTCACGTCGATGCCATAGATCGGGTAGCCCTGCGATGCCTTGCGTTCGCGTTGATGATCGACGTCAAGAGTTACCGCGAACCGTGAGGGCTGCGAGGTCGTGCCGCTCGGGCTGGTCTCGGTCATACCCCAGATGTGATGCACCGAAACGCCCATTCGTTCGAAGCCCTCGATCAAGCTCGGAGCCGGCGCGGAACCCGCGACAACGATCCTCCGTAACGCAGGCGGTTGCGTTCCCGTCGCTTCATAGTGACGAAGCAGATTCGCATAGTGCGTCGGCACGCCTGCTGTAACGGTGACTTCCTCACGATCGATCAATTCGGCAACGGACGCGCCGTCCATCTTGGGGCCCGGCAACACCAGCTTAGCGCCGACCATCGGGGCCGCGTGAGTGAACCCCCACGCTCCATTCGCATGAAACATTGGGGTCATCGGCAGAATGGTATCGCGGGCAGTAAAGCCCATCGAGTACGCACCCGTAATGGACAAGCAATGCAGGACATCCGAACGGTGTGAGTATAACACCCCCTTCGGATTGCCCGTCGTCCCCGATGTATAGAAAAGCGATGAGGCGGACAATTCATCGAACACAGGCCACTCAAACTCCTCCTGGCCAGAGTCGATGAACTCCTCATAACAAAGCAAGGATGGTAGCGTCGACGTCTTCGGCATGTCCGCGCGGGCGACCATCAGTACGACGGCATCCAGGGTCGGCAGCCCCGGCGCAAGCGTTTCGACCAATGGCAGAAAGCTGGCATCCAGGAACAAGACCTTATCCGCCGCATGATTGACAATGTAGGAGATCTGCGCCGGAGAGAGACGCGGATTGATTGCATGCCACACTGAACCAAGGCCGGTGACACCGTGCTCCAACTCGAAATGTCGGAACGTGTTCCATGCCAGCGTGGCTACGCGGTCGCCAAGGCCAACGCCCTTGCGCCGAAGTGCATCGGCGAGCTTCCTTGTCCGCTGCGCCGCTTCACCGTAGCCGTAACGGTGGATGGGCCCCTCCACCGTTCGCGAAACGATCTCGGTATCCGCGTGATACCGATCCGCGAATTTCAGTAGTGAGGAAATGAGAAGCGGTTGATTTTGCATCAAACCTTTCACGATATCCCTCCTCGGCCCCACTCGTAGAGCTCAACTATTCAGAAGTCGCATCCAATGGTTCGCTGAATAGATCCCAATCCTTTCCAGTCCAGCGCTGCAGACGTAACTGGGTGTAGTTCATGTTGATCGTCTCGGAGGTGTTGATCTTGATACCGGGCAAGATGGTCGGCAGCTCCACATCCCGGAGATGCTTCGCCTGCTTGATGATGTTTTCTCGAGACAGATCATCTCCGCACTGCCGGATAAGCGTTTCGAGCAGCATGCCCTGCGTGTAACCAAAGAGGTAGTTGTTCTCGGTAATGTCAACACCAGGCATGTATTTGTCGATAAACGCGAGATAGTTCTTCATACCTTCGTCAGTCGCCCATCGCGGATCCACTGGATCCTTGGTGACTGTCCCGACGACGACGCCGGTCGAGACGTCAAGGCCAGCGGGCTTGAGCGAAGCACCGACCGAACTCGAAGGATAGTTCAGGACTATTAGCGGCTTCCAATTGATCTCATGCGCTTTCCGTATCGCTTGAGCGGCAAACTTCGGCGTCCCGGCGACCAGAAGAGCGGCAGCGCCCGAGCTCTTTAGGCTGACAATCTGCGAGTCCACGGTCGGTTCGGAAATTTCGTAGGAGACCGCAACGACTTTCTTATCGAAATCGCTTCTCAAGAACTGCTTGAACGCATTTACGTAGTCTTTTCCGAGATCGTCATTCTGGTAAAGGATCGCGTACTTTGCCTCCGGAAGGGCTTTGGTCAGATACTTCGCGTAGATCTTGCCTTCGGTGTCGAAGCTCACCAGGCTTGTGGTCGTCAGCGGGAAGTTTGCGACTTCCGTAAACTTGCTCGACCCAGAGACAATACCGATAGCCGGCACGCCCCTGCTCTTGAGGTATTTGGCGGTCGCCGTATTGCCTGGTGTCCCAAGCTGGCTGAACATGAATGCGACTTCGTCGCTCTCGACAAGCTTGCGCGCGTGCTCGACCGCTTTTGGCGGGCTGTAGGCATCGTCGTATGCGATGTAATTTATCTTCCGACCGTTGATTCCGCCACGATCATTGATCGATTGCACGTAGGCCAGGATACCCCGCCCGACTAGGCCGATCGCGGACGCGGGTCCGCTGAACGGGAATATGCCACCAACCCTGATTTCCTTCGTTGTTACGCCCGGGGTCTCGGCAGCGAGCGACGATGTCACCAACGCGACCATGAGCGCACATGCAGCAGCAAATGTCCTGAGCATCAAATTTTCCTCCGACTTATGATTTGGCGACACCGCTCCGGGCGTTGAGACCGAAACTAAAGTTCTTTTTTTGAACTTGTCAAGATATCCCGCCGCCCGGAAAAGCCTGCCATCGGTCGACCAATACCGCCAAGCAGCCCGGTTTTTATCAAGCTTTTAAAGCCATTTGACAGCTCTCTGGTCCTGAACCCGTTAGCCAGATCATCTTTCAATTCTTTTTTCAGACGGACTAGTATCGCTGGAGGGATTAGCGCGAGCCAAACTCCGCATTCCCATCATGTTTCAGGAGGGTCACAATGGCTGCAGCCAACAGAGGCAGCACGGACAAGAACAGCAAACCCGCGACTGCACTCCCGGTCCCGTCTTTGATCCAACCAACGAGATAGGGTCCGCCAAACCCGGCCAGGCTTCCGATTGAATTGATGAGCGCAAGCCCTCCTGCGGCGGCCGCACCGGTTAGCAGTGCTGACGGGAGCGTCCAGAACAGGCCAAATGCTGCAAACCCCGCCATCGACGCGACGATGAGAGCAAGCATCGTGATGACGAGGCTGCCGCCATAGGCCGACGCGGCCAAACCTCCTGCTGAAACGAGAAGTGCTAGGACGATGTGCCAAACCCGCTCACGCTTGCGGTCAGACCTCGCTCCCCAGAAGATCATAGCGAGTCCACCGAAAGCGAACGGCAACGCGCTCACAAAGCCAGTCTGCAGGTTGGAAAGACCAAAGCCCTTGACGATCTGCGGTAGCCAGAACTGAACACCATAGAGCCCAGCCAGAAGGCCGAAATAAACCAGCCCCAATGCGATAACTCGGGGCGAACGAAGCGCCTGGCCCAGAGAATATTTGTGAGTGGTTTCGACCGACGCACGCTCGTTTGCCAGCCGTCCCTCGAGCCAGGTCTTCTGCTGCGGCGAGAGCCACCTTGCGTCTGCCGGTCGATCGTCGAGATAAAGCAATGCCACGATGCCGATGACGACGGATGGGATACCTTCCGTGATGAAGAGCCATTGCCAGCCCTTGAGGCCCAGGAAGCCATTCAGTTCGAGCAGCAAGCCGCAGAGCGGACCACCGATGACCGCTGAGAGCGGCGCACCAAGGATGAAAGCGGACATCACCCTTGCCCGATATTCGGCCGGGAACCAGTAAGTGAGGTAGAGGATAATTCCAGGAAAGAAACCTGCTTCCGCGAGTCCGAGCAGAAACCGTGTCACGTAAAAGCTCGTTGGCCCGGTCACGAACGCCATGCCTGCGGAGATGATACCCCACAGGATCATGATACGAGCAATCCAGCGCCTCGCTCCGAACCGGTGGAGTGCCAGATTGCTCGGAATCTCCAGAATGAAGTAACCGAAGAAGAAGATGCCCGCACCCCAGGCGTATACAAGTGGCGAGAACGAAAGATCGGCATTCATTGTCAGCGCCGCAAAGCTGACATTCACCCTGTCAAGGACGCAGAAGAAGTATGCGACGATCAGAATTGGGATCAGTCGATACGAAATCTTCGTGATCGTCGTCTGTTCAATATCCTGGGCTCCTGAAGTCAGGCGCGCGTAGTCGTTGATTGCTTCGCTCACGTTACCCCCCCAATTAGATTTCTGTTTTGTGCATTAAGCGGAAAGACGGGCCTTCCCGTCAGTCCCGGAAGTTATGACCGGCCGCGTCTAACTGCCGGACGAGCGCGGCGTAGGTGTCCTCACCAAATCCGCTTGCCTTGTCGAAACCTTTGGCAACCGACGACTGGGCTTGTCGAGCGGTCTTGGCCAATATGTTTTCTGCCAGAGGACGCAGCTCCGCTCCCATCTTCATCGTGTTGACCTGCACTTCGCAAGCGCGCTGCAACTGGTACATACGAAAAAAGGCGGCTGCGGCAGTCTCTCCGCATGTGAGAAGACCGTGGTGACGCAGTATCATGTAGCTCTTGTCTCCGAGCGAGCTTACCAGCCGCTCCCGCTCACCAAGATCGATCGAGATACCCTCGAAGTCGTGATATGCGACCTGGCCATGAAGCTGTGCACCGTAGAAATTGTGCGGCGATAACCCATCTTGCGAGCAAGCCACCGTCACACCTTCGGTCGTATGCGTATGCACGATGAAGTGCGCATCCTTGCGCGCGATATGGATCGCCGAATGGATGGTGAAACCAGGCGCGTTGACGCGAGCGTTGCTGCCGTCCACGACACGACCGTTGACGTCGATTTTGACGAGGTTTGACGCGGTCATCTCGCTATACATCAGGCCAAACTGGTTAATGAGAAAATGTCGTTCCGGCCCGTCGACGCGCGCTGTGATGTGATTGTAGATGAGCTCCGTCCAGCCGAACATGTGGCAGATGCGATAGAATGCAGCGAGGTCCACACGCGCTTTGCGTTCGGCCACCGATTGGTCGAACGCGACTGAGGCTCCCGAAAGTTGGGTGGCATGGTTAGTCATGATCCGCTCCCTCACGTCTTCGTCAGTCCAGAAAATCAGGCTGCTCTTTCAGAATCCGCGCATACAAGGACTGAAACTGGAACCAGCCACTGAAGGGCGTGCCGACAATCCCGAAGGCCTGCTCCGCTGCCTGTTCCGAGATCATCTTGAGTGGCTGCCCGGTTCGTGCTGCGGCCGCTTCTGCGAGTAGCTGAACCTGACAGGATCGCTCCATGGTGATGAACCACCACGCTGCTTCATCCACGGTAGCGCCAACTGTCAGCAGGCCATGGTTCAGCAGGATCGCAGCCTTGCGAGGCCCGAGCGATTCCGCGATCCGCTGCCCTTCATCGAGCTCGACCGCGACGCCGCCGTAGTCATCGTACAGCGCATGATCATTGTAGAAGGCGCAAACATCCTGCGAGATCGGATCAAGCGTGCGGCCCAATGCCGCAAAAGCGCGTCCGTAGGTGGAATGCGCATGCGCGGCGCCGACCGATTCCGGTCGAGCGGCATGAATCCGCGAGTGGATCGCAAAGGCGGCGGCGTTCACCGGGCGTCCCCCTTCCACGACCTTTCCGGTGTGGTCGACTCTGATGAGATCGGACACCTTGATGAGGCTGAAATGCAATCCGAAGGGATTGACCCAGAACGTATCAGTAAACTCTGGATCACGCGCCGTGATATGCCCGACGACCCCCTCGTCGAAGCCGAACTTCGAGAACAAGCGAAATGCGCCCGCAAGCCGCTGCTTGCGATGGGTACGCTCCTCGCTCACGGATGCGAACACTGGCGGCTGCGGCAGCCCAGTGTACATCCTCTTTGCATCGGCAGTGATAACCTCGTTCTTCTGAATCACGTTCATTTTATGCTTTCCTTGACTGCTGGTGGTGGTTTGCCTGAAAGGAATTCACGCGCGATCGCTCTGTTTGCGTCAGCGCCTGCGGGTAGAAAGCCCACGGTCCATTCAGGACGACAATTCTTACGACCGCAGACGGCCTGCGGTATCAACTTGGCGCCATCCTCCCTTTATGCAACTGCATGATCTAACCGGCATCTTGCGATTGGCTGCGTTGCTTGTTTCGCTCTTTGATGCGAGCATGAAGAGGCGCCCAAGACGCGGCAATTGAATTCCATTGAGACCAATTGAACAGAATTCACATGCAACGCCTTCGATCATCGCTGCCCCCTCTTTCCACGCTTCGCGCCTTTGAGGCCGCTGTCCGGCTTGGCAGCTTCAAGGCAGCCGCTGAGGATTTGCGACTCACACAATCGGCGATCAGTCACCAAATTCACGCGTTAGAAACGCACTTTCGGCGCAAGCTGTTTCTTCGTGTCGGAAACAAGCTGCTATTGACGAGGGATGGCGAGGCGTACGGCGCCTCCATACAGAAAGCATTTTCGGAAATGAGCCGTGCCGGGGAAGGACTGCTTGGCAAGAGTGGGAGCGACATTGTGCGCGTGAGCGCGTCCCCCAGCTTCGCTGCATTTGCCGCACTGCCGCACATAGAGAAGCTGAAGAGTATGAACGGCTCTCTTGAAGTACGGCTAGAGGCTCGAAACACAAACGTCGATTTCGGCGCCGAGAGCATCGATGCTGCAATCCAAGTAGGTCCTCCCTTAGATCGCCAATTGAGCGGGCACCGCGTATTCCGCTCTAAGCTCGTTCCGTTAGTTCACCCCGAGCTCTGCGATCGGCACGGGCCGATCAAGACCGAACGCGATATCGCCAGATTGCCGTTAATCGAGCTCAACAATATTCCCGGCCTCTGGACACACTGGTTTAGACGGGTCGATCCTTCAATCGGCGTACCTGACCTTGTTCTGTCCAGCGATAGCCTGCTCGCAGCGCTTCAAATGGCGGAGTCCGGCGTGGGTGCTGTACTGGCGCCGCTGCCGCTCGTTGCGCCCCTTGTGTCTTCCGGGCGCCTGAAAATGCTCGTCAAGCCGCGGACGTTGCCGGAAGCACCCGATTTTCACCTTGTCTATCGAACCGAGGACGCGACGACGGCGCGCATCAAATCGATCAGGCGATGGGTGGAGGAGATCGCTGCGACGCTCGAGCGTCAGTCCGTTTCGTGCGATCGAGCTTGAGATCTTCGCTTGCGGCGTGACGGCTTGCGGCCCGATCGTGCCATTGCACGGAGCCGCGGGCTTGACGCTCCGGGCAATCTTTCTACATGATGATCGTCATGTCACCAACTGCGGAATGGCGGCGATGAGATCGATAGACACGGGAACGGATGAACTGCTGTGCGGAATCGATGATCGGGTGGCGATCATCACCCTAAATCGTCCGGCCGCCCGGAACTCGTTATCCGACCAACTGACGCCGGCACTACGGCGCATGATCAAGGAGTGCGGCGACGATGAGACGGTGGGATCCATCCTCATCACAGGCGCCGGCACGGCATTCTGCTCTGGTGGTGACGTGAAAGGCATGGGCAACAGCGCCCCAAAGGTCGATGCTTCCCTCGAAGATCGCGTCGCGACTCTTCGAATTCGGCAACGCACCCTCACTGGCGCACTCATCGCCGTACGCAAGCCGACAATCGCGGCCCTCCCCGGCCCCGCAGCTGGCGCCGGCATGGCTATTGCCCTCGCTTGCGATATCCGGATCGCGGCAGAGTCGGCAATCATGTCGACGGGGTATGCCCGCATCGGGCTCACGGGAGATTATGGCATTGCCTGGCTCCTGACTCGGCTCGTGGGGCCAGCGCGTGCGCGCGAACTGATGTTCTTGTCGGAGCGACTTAGCGCGAAACGATGCGAATCGCTCGGTCTCGTAAGCATGGTGGTGGTAGATACTGAACTTCGTCACGCAGCTCATGAGCTTGCTCGACAGCTCGCTCACGGTCCAACATCTGCGTTTAGCATGATGAAGGACAATCTCGATCACGCGATGGTCTCTGACTTTCTGAGTTCAATGGACCAGGAAGCAGAAAACATGGCATTGGCCGCGCGGACGAATGATCACAGGGAAGCTGTTCGCGCGTTTGTCGAAAAGCGTAAACCCACATTCTCCGGTACCTGACCCACGTCAGCTCACTTTCAAAACGCTAAGGCCGATAGCTAAAGCGAGGGGGCCCCAGCTCCGCAGCGAGCTTTGACGAAACAATCCCTAGCCATTCAATCAGACGGTCGCGTGTCTCGCGCGGATGGATGATATCGTGCACGGAAAACGCTTCCGCCTGCCGAAACGGGGATTGGAGTGACGCGAATTGATCTTCCAGTTCAGCGCGCTTGGCCGCGGCATCTGGCGCCGACTCGATCTCGCGTTTGAACGCTATCGCTACACCGCCTTCGACTGGCAAGGCACCGCTTTCTGCAGATGGCCAGGACAACTGATATGTTCCGGATGGCCGGTGCGCATAAGCACCGAGGCCCATCGCCTTCCGGATCACTACCGACGCCCAAGGGACGGTAGACAGGGCAACGGCCGCAAGCGCTGCGGCACCATACCGAATCGTCGCTGCGGCTTCCGCTTCGGGGCCAATCATGAAGCCAGGCTCGTCGACGAGCGTAACGATCGGCAGATGAAAGAGCTGGCACAAGTCGACGAAACGCCGAAGCTTCTGCGCGCCTGCGGCTGTGAGCGATCCTGCGTTTTGACGCGCGTCGTTCGCGAAAACGCCAACTGACTGACCCGCCAACCGAGCAAATCCGGTGACCTGCCCAGGCCCGAAACGGCGCCCCATTTCAAAAAACGACAGATGGTCGAATATCCCCTCAATGATCCTGCGTACGTCGTAGGTACGACGGCGGTTAGCAGGAACGATGCTCTCAAGACCTTCGCTCGCCCTTGCGGACGGCTCCTGCGGCGGCAGCTTCGGCGCCAACTCCCATACATTTTGGGGCAAGTATGACAGAAATCTGCGGATGGTATCGAAGGCGGCCTGCTCGTCCTCGACGATATCGTCGACGAGTCCGCTGCGTGCGTGGACATCTGGGCCGCCGAGTTCTTCCTTGGTGAGCTTGATTCCAAGTGCGCGCTCCACCAGCGCCGGACCGCCGGACATGATCTGCGATGAACGTGTCATCAGGGCATAGTGCGAGCCAGCAAGTCGTCCAGCCGGGAGGCCGGCGACGGCACCGACTGCCGCGCTGACGACCGGCACCGTGCCGAGGCAACGGGCGATCGATTCAAACCGGTTCGTTGCGTAAACCGGCTCCGGAAGCGTACGCGCGTTCTTTCCCCCGCTACCAGTGATGCTGGCACCAGAGCCTTCGTGCAGCCTCACCAACGGCAGCCGATAGTGCAGAGCCAGCTCCTCAGTGTAGATGCTCTTGCGTAGGCCGGCCGGATTTGGCGATCCTGCCCCCATCGTAAAATCTTCACCGCCGACGACGCAGTGACGGCTGTTGATACGACCGATTCCGAGCACGAAGTTCGCCGGTGTAAAAACGAGCTTGCCGTTCTCGTCGACTTCGCCGGCTCCTGCGATCGGACCAACTTCGCTGAAAGAGCCCGGGTCGACAACACCGAGGACGCGCTCCCGAATTGTGAGCTTGCCCCTGTCATGCTGCCTGCGAACCGCTTCCTCTCCACCCTGGAGCTTGGCAAGGCGGCGCCGTTCATCGATTTCCACCGCCCGCTCCTGCCATGGCACATCACGCGTCATGGGAGCCTTCCTCCGAGGCAAATTTGATTGAAAGGATCGGAGCGCCCTCGGACACCATCTCATCCGGCTGGCAGAACACGCCGACAACGACACCGCTGACAGGGCTGGCCAACGGGATTTCCATCTTCATGGCTTCGACCACCGCGACTTCCTGCCCTTCCCCGACCTTGTCGCCAACACCAACGCTTAAGCTGATAATTCGGCCTGACAGTTCAGCGACAATTCTCGTCTCTACCATAAGCATCGACCCCGTCAGTTTCGAAATAGAACTAACAGCTTGGTTCTCCGCTGTCAAAACCGAAGCCGGGCTCTATTGCCGATGCGCATCGATGCCGCGAGCTCAACCGCATGAGAGTAGGCTCGAGGCGCCGGTAGTGCTGCATATCCGCTGCCGATCGCGCCATGCATCATCGTTCGCTTCGCTCTCGAACGGCGAGCTAGGCCGTTGCCTCGCTTTCCTGTCGGAGGTTATATTTCATGGCAAATCAGCTGCCCGAACCAGAGATGCGCTCAAAACGCTCTTTTCCCAGAACGAATGACTATCACCATGGCGACTTGCGCAACGCCCTCATAGCTGCGGGCCGGCGAGCGCTTCAGGATATAAGTCCTCAAGATCTGAGTTTGCGATATCTCGCAAAGGTCGTCGGCGTCTCAGAAGCTGCACCATCGCGCCATTTTGCCGGAATGGACGCCCTTCTTGCCGCGATCGCAGCTGGCGGTTTCAGAGAACTGGCGGCTCTACGCGCCGATATTCAAAGTTCCGGCGACGATGTGATGTCGACCGCGTATCGGATGATGCGCGTCTACGTCGAATTCGCCATGCACCACAAAGGACTGTTCGGACTTATGATCGGTCCGCGAATCGTGTCCCGCACCGCTCATCCGGAGCTCTCCGAGGAGGCGAGTAGGTCATTTCAGCTGTTCGCTGGGGCGATCGAAGCGCTAGCGATTGAAAATGGCTGGAAGCCCAATCAGCTCAACCTGGTAGCCCATGCCGCATGGAGCATGGAGCATGGCCTCGCAACACTGACCATTTCGAACCGCGTTCCACGCGCCGATAGGCCGGTATCCGTTGAACCGATGATCGACTTCGCGATAGCAGCATTCCTTGGTGCGGTCACGGCTGGTCCCGCTCACCTCAACAAGGTGCTCACCCGGCTCCCCAAATCAGTCAAACAGACGGAACCTGAAACGAAACCCGAACTCGCTTTGCGCTCCCCAGGCAAGCGAATGATTTCTTCGACCAAGGTCTCTCCGAAAAGGCGCCGATCCTGATTGGCATGCGGCTACAATGACAACTGACCCCACCGTTGAGCGAGGTTCGCGACGTCGGCGACTGGCATGATCCGGTTCGACGTCGCAAATCGTCACTGAGCTTTGGTCCTAGTCAGACCGCAGACTTTCAGGGCGGTAAAGGTAGATCTCGCAGACGGATGCTTGCTCGATTTGAGCCTCTGTTCGCCATCTGATCGCCCCCTCTTTCAGGCCGTGGTCAAGGCCTTTGGCCACCGCCCACGAGCATGTTCGACGCGATGCACTGATCGATCTGCTCTTGCGTGAATCCTAGCTCACCGAGAATGTCCGCGTTGTGCTCGCCTTGGAAGGCAGGAGGCGACGTCTCGTCCGGAACGCTCTCTGAGAAATGCCAGGGATGCCCCGGCAAGCGATACGCTCCGCCCACCCGGTCCGGGACCTCACGGGTCGCTCCCCAATACTGAGCCCATTCGGTTTCAGAGAGCTCCTTCAAGGAGCGGACGACGCCCACCGCGATTTTGGCCTCGTCAAGTTGTGCATCGAGGGACTCAAGATCAGGAAACCCATTAATCCAGGATTGGATGATGGCGTGCAGGGCGTCATAATTGGCCCGGCGCCGCTCAGCAGTACAGAAGCGTTCGTCCTTCGCCAGATCGGGTCGACGCATGGCGCGCAGATAGTTCGGGAATGTCATACTCCCGACAATGCTTTGAGCCGCAACAAAACGCTGACCGTTGGGGCCGACAAACTGCGGCCCGTCGGTGGCTCCCAGAACAGCTGGCTCTGCTCCCGTGTCGGCCTCGACGAGGTCGACATGCGCCCGCTCATTTACCGCCAACAGCACAGCCGCCATGGCAATATCGATGTACTGTCCCCGGCCAGTCCGCTCCCGGTGCCGCAGCGCCGCCAGAACGGCGATCACGCCCTGCATCCCGGCATAGACGTCAGCATGGGACAATGGATCGGCAAGCGTCCGTCCCAGATCGCCCCCGAAATGCCGCTGGGTATTTTGCGTAAAGCCAGATTCCGCTTGGACCGTTGGCGCGTAGGCCATACGCGACTTCCAGGGTCCCCCCTGTCCATAGCCGGTGATCGAAACATAGATCAGTCGCTGATTGGTTTTCGACAGCTCGTCGAAGTCGAGTCCGAAAAACCGTAACGTTTCAGCGCGAAAGTTCTCGACCACAATGTCGGCATCGTCGCACAGCTTCCGGACGATATCGACCGCCCCAGGTACATTGAGATCGATACTGAGATTGCGCTTGCCGATATTCTGTTGGGCATAATAGCCCGACATACCGTCCTTGAACGGAAAGGCCGCACGAGATACGTCCGGACGCGGTGGCTCAATCTTGATCACGTCCGCGCCGAGGTCAGCGAGTGTACGTGCGCACAGCGGGCCCGCCAGAACACGCGAGAAGTCGACGACCTTGAGTCCTTGCAAGGGTCCGGGCATATCACTTCCCCTCGAAAACTGCGAACCCAGGGCCCCTCGCGCGGAACGAGTCGAGGCCCGTACGCAGGTCTTGCGAAGCCCAGACGGGCTTTTGGATCTCCCACATCTTCTGGTCCGCAGCATCGACGCCCTCGTTTGTCGCAATGGCGACGAGACGTTTCGTGGCTGCGTGCGCCACGGTAGGCCCATGGGCCAACTCCTGCGCGATGGTGAGTGCAGCGCTCTCGAGCTGGTCATCGGGAACGACGCGATTGATCAATCCCCACCGCTCAAGCGTTGCGGCGTCGTAGCGATGCCCCAGCAAGGCCATTTCCTTCGCGCGTACGGCACCGATACGCTGCACTTGGCGTTGGATTCCGCCCAGGAGCGGATGTACGCCAAGAGCGACTTCGACAGAACCAAGCTTGGCCGACGCAGCAACGACGGAGATGTCACATGCCAAGACCAATTCGAGCCCGCCACCAAGGCACGCTCCGTGAACAGCGGCCACGATCGGCACCGGAAGCTGCTCGAAGCCACGCAGCAAAATTAGGGGATCCATAGCCGCTCGCCCTTCATTGGCGATCCGCTCGTCCCACAAACTGACATCGGCTCCGGCGCAAAAGTGTCGAAGTCCACTCTTGAGCAAGATCGCGCGACTGCCCGCTTCCACTGCTCCCTCGAATGCAGCCAGAAGCGCGCGGTACAAAGTTGGGCCACTAAGGTTGTACGGGCGATGAACCATCGTCACGACGGCAACATTGCCGTGACGCTCGACAGTCACGATCTTGTTGTCCGCCTGACCGTTCTGATGTCCTTCCGCTTCCATCTGGGATACTCCTAATATCTGATTACGAATCATGTCGACTTGGCGTTGCGAGTGAACGAACAGCAAGTGTTATCGAGCTCGTGCTACAGCCTCGGCGCGACACCGAGCTGCGCGCGCACTTCCGGCTTTTTGATCATTCCAGCTTGATGTCCCGCGCCGAAACAACATCCTTCCATCGGTCGGCATCCTTGCGAATCATCTGGGCAAACGCGTCGGAGCTGCTCGTCCTAGATTCAGCACCGAGATCGACCAAGCGGGCCATATCCGGATTTTTTGCTGCCTGGCTAATGCTCTCGCGGATCGTCGAAATGACCTCGCTGGGAACGCCTCGACGCGCAAAGAATCCCCACCATCCCGGAACGGAAAGTTCGCTGACACCCAGCTCTCCGAACGTCGGTACATCCGGGTACGTTTTCACACGATCGGATCCCACCGCAGCAATAGCCTTGACTGCGCCGGCACTCACCAGAGGGAGCGCGGCGACAGCATCTGCGAACAGCGCTTGGATGTGGCCGCCGACTAGATCGTTTAACGCTGGCGCAGAGCCCCTGTAAGGTACGTGCTGAACCCGAATCTTCGCGGATTGGCTCAATACCTCTTGCTGCAAATGAGAGATGCTACCCGTGCCGTAGGATCCAAATGAGATCTCACCGGGCGCGGCTCTCGCGCGCTCTACGAACTGTTGATAGGTCTCAGCCCCCAGGGTCGGCGATACCACGAGAACACTTGATCCTATTGCGGCCAAACTCACCGGCTCGAAGTCTTTGAACGGATCGTAAGGTACTCGAAAAAGCTGTTGCAGCGCGTTGGACGAATTATCGAAAAGCAATGTTGAGCCATCGCTAGGCCCATTGAGCAGCGCCTGGTAAGCCGGAATCGATCTACCGCCGGGCTTGTTGACGACAATCACCGGCACATGAAGGATTGCCGCGACCGCACTTGCATACAACCGCGCAATTGCGTCCGTGCCGCCGCCGGCGGCATACGGCACATAGATTTCAATCTGTTTGGGCGCCCATGCTCCGCGAGCCGAAAGCCCACCTAACGGCGCAAGCCCAAGGAAAGTCGCTGATCCAAAGACCAGTTGCCGCCTACTGAGCATTTTCGATCCCTAATGGTTGCGACACGACGTGCCGGCCCCCTCCTTTCGGACGCAGGGCTCGTCGCACTCTGCGATCGAACTTAAGTTATCGGTGTTAACTTGTCAACGTCTGAAACCAACTGCAAGGTCTTGGCTTGAGAGCGCATGCACTTGCGTCGGCGCGAAGAGATTGGACTGTCTTGGATTATTGAGAGCAGAAAGCAGATCAAGGTCGACCAACGTGATCGGCGCGAGCGAAAGGAGCGGTGGCCGGCCATGGCCAAAACGCTATTGCCCCGTCAGGATTCCCGAATACTTGTTCGATGCACTGCGATAACGTGGCGCGGGTTGCGCATTGCCAAGATTGGGTACCATCGCCTTTCTGGCCGACAAATAAGCCTCCCAAAGGGCCGCATCATGAAGCGAAGGCAAGCTGACCGTTTCGCGCCGGTCGAAGCCAACCAGTGCGGCGTCGACGAGGTCCTCTACTCCCATGGTATCGGGGATCTCGCCAACATCTCGGCCAGAGCGCTCCCAGATCTCGGACCGTGTCGCGGCCGGCAAGACGGCTTGCAGGTAGATCCCCCTTGGTCCCAACTCGATATTGAGCGCCTCGGACATAGCGAGGACGAAGGCCTTGGTCGCTCCGTAGAAGCCCAACTGAACCTCGGGCGCCAACCCGGCAACAGAACCAATATTGATGATAGCTCCCTCACCTCGCTTCAAAAACTGAGGGATCACAGCTCCCGTGAGTCGGGCGACTGCCGTGACATTGAGGTCAATCAACTTCTCCCACGCGTTCAAGTCTGCAGTTATAAATGTCCCGTGCGTCACCGCAGCAGGATTGTTGATCAAGACGCCGATACTTGGATCCCCTGACAATCTTTTCTCGACAATCGCTCGATCGTCACTTTTCGTCAAATCCGCCTGAACAATGTCGACTTGCACCGCAGTCTCGGTCCTGAGGCGACTGGCAAGCCCTTTTAGCCGGTCCAGGTCGCGCGCTACAAGAACGAGAGCGTATCCCCGTCGTGCAAAGCGGTCAGCATAGGCAGCTCCGATGCCGGTAGAGGCGTCGGTGATAAGTACGGTCCTGCCTCTTGGCATTTGGTTCTCCCAATCAAGTCTTGTGCGGGGCACGGTCGTCGTTAGAAGGCGGCGCCGAGCTCCCACCGCAAGAGCGGAGTTCTGTGCCGATCGCAACAGCGCAACGTCAAGACCGAAGCTGAATGGGCCCGCGAGATATTTCGGCCAATCGGAGTACGCCAAGAATCAATTTTCGGGCACAATCGAAAAGCGAGATCACGCTGTCCTCGACCGGGCGCTTGATGCGTAATCGCATCAAGCGTCTTGCCCCGTCCTCTAAGAGCCGACGATGCGCCCCGTCAGTCTCCATGACCAGCCTCACGAACTGCTGGTGTCCGAGTTAATCGGGAAAGGGACAAATCAATCCCGATAAGGTGCCGAAGTCGATAGGAGGATGCCCAACCTTCTGACTGATTCCTCGAAGCTCGATACGGTCCCCATCAAGCAAATAGCTGCGAGTTGAACCGTCCGTCAGCTGAATTTTGCTGGTACCGCCTTTACTCAATTCGACGAGACAGCCAGCGCTGTCGTCTGCCGCGCCCGAAACTGTCCCGGAGCCATATAGGTCTGCCACCCTTACCGACGCTCCATTGGCAGTAAGGTGCGCAAGTTGCTGGGCTCCGTCCCAGTACATCTCCTTGAAATTTGTTCGGCTTATCGTTTGCGGCGTCAGCTTTTGCTCTCGCATGGCTGTCGTCTCGATCACAATCTCGAGCGAGATGTCGAACGAGTACTTGCCGTCATGATCCAGATATTTGACGGGCGGTCGCTCATACCCGGGATCCCGCTCGACACGATAGTCTTTCAGCGCTTCTAGCGGAACGACCCAGCTTCCCATTTGGGTACAAAATGACTTTGCGAGGAATGGACCTAGCGGAGTGCTCTCCCACCGCTGCAGATCCCGCGCACTCCAGTCGTTGAGCAGAACGAGACCAAAGACGTAATCTTCAAATTCCGAGACCTGCACGGGTCGCCCACGATCCGAGCCGCGGCCGACCACAAACCCGACCTCCAATTCAATATCGAGCGCTTGGGTCGCCGCATAAACCGCCCCTTCGGGGGTTAATATTTGTCCCTTGGGACGGAAGATAGGCTGGTCCGTGCCGACAATCGTTCCTGTCCGGCTGTGGTACCCAACCGGCATCGACTTCCAGTTGGGATGAAGCTCGCCGCGCAAGAGCCGCATCGTGCGCGCCGCATGGTGGTAGCTGGAATAGAAATCGACGAAATCCCCGGGCGCGACCGGATTTACATTCCTTAGGTTCCCGCGGTCGAGCAGGCACTGCTCCAAGGCAGCGCGCTCGCTGCTTTCGGCTGATGAGAGCAGCCGGGTGATTCTGGCGCGGAGTGCCTTGTGCTTCTTGGCGCCGAGCGCCAGAAACGAGTTTAGTGTTCTCTGCGACCAGACCCCCACGGAAATTTCGAGCTGGTCGAGCAATCCCCGTCGCGCAGTCTCCGCGAGATCGAGCGCGTATGCACCGATTGCCACGCAAGCTCGAAAATCGTTCGGTCCGACTTGGGCGATTCCATATGGTAAGTTCGCCAGGGAAAAACCAGAGTCATCGGCCCCCGGAACCCATGATCGTCCTGTCATGACAGCCTCTCCTCACATTGTTCTTCAAAGCGATCGCTTCTGCTCGCCGGCTCTCCGTGGAGCTCGATCGGCCGCACCGTTTCCCCAAAAACTCGTCGAATGCCCGCGAACAGGACATTGGCACGTTTGCGCCAAGACGCGTCCTCTCAAAGTAAGCAGGTTATCGACTCTGTTGCGGGAAGCCCAACGAGAGCCGGCGAGGGGCAGGACCCGAATCAGGCCCCGCCTGTCTGCGCAGAGGGAACGACAAGGGCTCCAGCGGAGACGAGCTTGTCGACCTCCTCGCTGGTGAATCCAAGCTCCGCGCACACTTCACGATTATGTTCGCCACGCAGAGCCGGATCGCCAATCGGAGTGAGCTCATCCTCTGAGAAATGCCAAGGGCGGCCCGGAAGGCGGTAGGTGCCTCCGTTACGGTCAGACACTTCCTGGACCCCTCCCCAGTAAGTTGACCATTCGCTTGTCGCCAAATCTCCCAGGGAACGAATCTCCCCCATCGCGATCTTCGCTTCATCGAACTGGGCATCAAGTGCGGCCATGTCGGCGAAGGTCAGCATCCAGGTCTGAATGATCTCCTGCAGTGCACTCAGATTCGCTTTCCGTAGCGCGGCGGTCGCAAACCGTGGATCGTCGGCCAAGTCTGCCCGCCGCATCGCGCGCAGATAGTTCGGGAAAGTCAGTGACCAAACCATGCTGGTGGCAACGGTGAACCTCTCTCCACCAGGACCGTTAAAGAACGGACACTCGGTAGCGCCGAGGATCGCCGGTTCATCGCCGAGATCGAAATCACCAAGATCAATGTGCGCGCGCTCATTGATCGCGATCAAAGTCGCGGCCATCGCCACATCGACATATTGCCCTTTGCCCGATTTTTCTCGACTTTGAAGAGCCGCGAGAATCGCAATTGTCGCCTGCAATCCGGTGTAGACGTCTGCGTGCGAGAGGCTGTCCGTCTGCTCGAAACCGAGGTTGTCGCCATAGTGCCGCAGGCTGTTCGATGTAAACCCGCTTTCCGCCTGGACCGTCGGAGCATAGGCCATCCGACCGCGCCACGGCCCTCCTTGCCCGTAGCCCGTGATGGAAGCGTAGATGACTCGTGGATTACGCGCCGCGATCGTTTCGTAGTCGAGTCCGAACGACGCCAATGTACCCGCCCGGAAATTCTCGACGATCACGTCAGCCACATCACAGAGCCGTAGAGCAATTTCACGGCCTTCGGGCACGTTCAGATCAATGCTGATGTTCCGCTTCCCGGAGTTCTGCTGGGCATAGTAGCCAGACATCCCCTGCTTAGATGGATGCGAAAATCGAGAAACGTCCGGCCTAGGCGGCTCAATTTTGATTACCTCGGCGCCGAGGTCCAGAAGAGTCCGCGCACAGAGCGGTCCCGCCAGAACGCGCGAAAAGTCGACAACGCGAATCTTTGACAAAGGCCCAGTCATGTCTCAACGCCCCTTGAACTTGGCAAGACCAGGACCGTTCTGCCGGAACGAGGCCAGCCCCGTCTTGAGATCCTCTGACGCCCAAATCGGCTCCTGCAATTTGTCCATCGCCTCATCGGCCGCTCGCACCCCCTCGTTAGCCGCAATGTACGCGACATACTTCGTCGCTGCGTGCGCGACCGTCGGGCCGTTGGCAAGCTCCTCGGCGACTGTCATTGTCGTCTTCTCGAGCGCCTCATCGGGCACAACGTGGTTGATCAACCCCCACCGCTCGAGCGTAGCTGCATCGTATCGTCGACCCAGCATCGACATCTCCTTGGCACGTGCGATACCGACGCGCTGCACCTGCCGCTGGATGCCACCCATCAGGGGGTGAAGACCAAGCGCAGACTCCACTGAACCAATCTTCGCGGAACTTGATGCAATGATGTAATCGCAGACCAACGCGAGCTCCACGCCGCCTCCGAGACACACACCGTGAACACTCGCAACGATCGGAATAGGCAGAAGCTCCACTTCCTTAAGGAAATCGATTCTCGACCACCCGTCGGGATTTGCGGTCCCACTGCTGCCTTGCTGCAGGCGGGCTCCGAAGAGGGTCAGGTCAGCACCAGCCGAGAAGTGTCGCAATCCGCTTCGCAAGACGATTGCTCGACTTCCCGCCTTCTGTGCGTCTTTGAGAGCCGCCTGAAGCGGAATCATCAGAGTCGGCCCAATCAAATTGTAGGGCTTGTAAACCATCGTAATGACCGTGACCGGTCCACGCTGCTCCGTGATAATCGGCGTCTCATCGGCCATCGGGAGGCCCTCCTCTGTGATTTGCAGACTTCTTGACCACGTCACATTGCTGCCGGGTTCGCCTGCGTGTCGACTACACCTAGCATTTGAGTTGCATTTTGCAAGTCAAAGACTTCTTCTTCCGTCAAAAAAATGTCGGACTGAAGCCAATGGTTCTGCCGGCGCATGCGGCAAGCCGCCAAACGGAGAGACACCCGAACAAACTCGCAAACAATGCCGATCAACGTTACATCCTGGCGTAACTGATCACCGTGGGATGCCAACTCGGCAGACTCTGCTCTCAAAAAAAGGACCGGCCGCATTGCAACCGGTCCAAGTGATCCAAGCCGAGGAAGGAGCAGCAAAGTCTCGTCTTGGACGGGAGATCAGATCACCAAGCGGTCCCAGCTCTGCCGATGATCAATGGCAACAGCGCCCGCGTCCTTCTCCGTCGGCGATTGGCGGTCCAAAATATGCTCGCGGAAACACCCATCATGAACCAAATTCGAGTAGCGCGCGCCTAGTCTCCGTCTTGATCAGACTCGCACGATATGCGGCGGACGCATAATGGTCAGATAGGCATTCAGTGTTCTCACTGAGCAGGCGAGCGGCCTCCTCGACATTAGCCGTAGTGAGGGGTTTTCCTATCAACGTATCCGTCGCGACGCGGCCTTCGAAGGCATGGTTTGCGACACCGGTGAGACCGATAGACGCATCCGCAACCAGCCCGTCCTTTAGGTGGATACCGACAGCGACCCCTAGAATGGCATACCCGCTCGCGGGGTGACGGATCTTGCGATACGCAAATCGCATGCCGCTCACAGGCCGCGGGACGATGATCGCGGTCAGCAT
The DNA here is from genome assembly GCF_020329495.1 of Bradyrhizobium australafricanum. Lineage (NCBI taxonomy): Bacteria > Pseudomonadati > Pseudomonadota > Alphaproteobacteria > Hyphomicrobiales > Nitrobacteraceae > Bradyrhizobium > Bradyrhizobium australafricanum. The sequence continues at coordinate 29,678 of NZ_JAGKJL010000020.1, forward strand.
TTCGGTTGGCTCGAGCGCGGTCGTGAAGATATCGACGAAGAAATCGCGGGCCGCTACATGCCTTATGCCGTTTCCCACTAGCTCGAGCTCGGCTTTCAGCGCGATCACCACAGCCGGCCAGTCGGCCGCCGGATCAGCATTGGCGAGCGAGCCACCGATCGTGCCGCGGTTGCGCACCTGTGGATCCGCGATACGGTTGGCAGCCCGCGAGAATATCGGCGCGACTTCGCGAAGCTCGTTGGAAGCGAGCAGTTCGGCGTGCCGCGTTAGCGCCCCAATCCGAATAACTCTGTCGGTGATCTGGATTCCCTGAAGCTCGGCAATGCCGCCGATGTCAACCAAGCGAGCGGGAGTTGCCAGCCTGAGCTTTAGCGTTGGAATCAGCGTATGGCCGCCAGCCAGCAACTTAGTTCCATCCGGATCTTTGTGCAGGAAATAAATCGCCTCCTCGAGCGAACTGGCGCGGACGTAGTCGAAGGCTGCAGGTATCATTGATGCACTCCATTACGCGCGCTCTGAACCGCGGCCCAAATACGGGGCGGCGTCAACGGCATATCGAGATGAGTGATGCCAAAGGGTGAGAGGGCATCAAGAACGGCATGGACCATGCACGGTGGGGCGCCGATTGCGCCGCTTTCGCCGACACCCTTGACGCCAATCGGATTGGTTGGCGAGGACGTCTCCTGGAACAGAGATTTGACATTCGGTACATGCTCTGCACGCGGCACTGCGTAATCAAGCAACGATCCGCTCAGAAGCTGGCCGCTGTCGGAATCGTAGCTGACCTCTTCATAGAGGGCTTGGGCGATGCCCTGCACCACTCCTCCATGGATCTGGCCTGCGGCTAGCCGCGGATTAACCAGCATACCGGAGTCGTCGACTGCCACGTAGTCAAGGATATCGACGATTCCGGTCTCCGGGTCGACCTCGACATAGGCGAGATGGACGCCGGAGGGCGAGCCCATGCCTACGGGATCGTAGAACTCTGTCTCGTCTAGACCCGGCGCCAGTCCCTCGGGCAATTGGTGACCGACATAGGCCATGCGGGCCACCTTCGCAAAGGTGACTGGCGCGATATCAGTTCCCGGAATGCTAAAAATCCCGGCGGAATAGGCAATGTCCTTCTCGTCCGCCTCCAGCATGCCAGCTGCTATTTTCTTTGCTTTGTCGACAATACGCTTCGAACAGACGTAAACGCTCGATCCGCCGACGGCCATCGATCGCGAATTGAAGGTGCCATGGCCGGCTTGCACCTGTCGTGTGTCGCCCTGCACAACGTCGATGTTTTCGATCGGGATCTGCAGCATGTCGGCAGCGATCTGCGACAGCGACGTCAAGTGGCCGTGCCCCTGACTCATCGAACCCGAATAAATTGTGGCGCGTCCGCTCGAGTCGATGGCGACTCGCGCGCTTTCCCAGCCGCCACGATCGAAGCCGCTCCTCGCTAACCATCGCGAGGGCGCTACAGCGCACATATGGGTATAGGCGGCAAGGCCGATGCCTCGGTAGACACCGTCACGGCGCAGGGTCTCGCACTCCTTGCGACGCCCCTCGTAGTCGAACGCCGAGAGCGCCTTATCGAGCAAGCTTTGATAGTTTCCGCTGTCGAACATGGTAGCCATGCTGCCATAAGGCCGGTAGGGAAAATCGGAAGGCTGGATGAAGTTCTTCCGTCGTATCTCGGCCTGATCAATCCCGAGATGACGCGCGACCGCATCGATCGCCCGCTCGGCGATATAGGTTCCCTCAGGGCGACCATAGCCGCGATAAGCATCGACCGGCACAGTATTGGTTATGACAGCGCGCGAGGTCGCCTCGTAGTTCGGGATCTTGTAGCTCCCCGTACCGTAGTTCACCGTGTTCACGGTCGGCCCACCGGTCGCCATGTTCGAAAGATATGCGCCGACGTTGCCGAGCGTATCGACCTTCATGCCTAGGATCGTGCCGTCATGCCGAATCGCGACGTCGATCGTCTCGACATGTGCACGGCCATGGCTGGTCGACTGGTGGCTCTCCGAGCGACTCTCCCACCACTTCACGGGGACGCCAAGTTCGCGGGCAAGGTAGGGGCAGAGCAGATCTTCCGGATATAGGTGCATCTTTGCACCGAAGCCGCCCCCAATATCGGGAGCAATGACACGCAAGCGATGTTCAGGGATGCCGAGCGTCTCGGCAATCCACCGTCGGTGCATGTGCGGCACTTGGCTGCCGATGTAGACCGACAACGTTCCGTCGGCTTCTGGATCAGCAATGATCGACCGCGTCTCCAGGCATGTCGGAATCAGACGGTTGTTAACGACCCGCAGGCGAATGACCTGATCGGCCTCGGCCGCCGCCTTCGGGTAGTCTCCCCCGCTCACTTTGTAGATGGTCGCAACATTGCCCGGCACGTTGTCATGGAGCTGGGGAGCCTCGGGGCGGACTGCCGCCTCCTCTCCGGTCACCGCAGGCAACACTTCGTAGTTAACTTCGATCTGGCTGGCAGCGTCATAGGCGTCGGCCAACGTCTCCGCCACGACCAGAGCCACGCACTCACCAACGAAGCGAACACGATCGATAGCGACGACGGCCCGATATGGCACCTTCGAGCCGGGAAGGATCCAGTTCGGCACAATTGGACCAATCTTTCCGTCAAGATCCCTGCCCGATAGAATCAGGCGGACGCCGGGCGCGGCCCTCGCCGCCTCAAGCTTAACGCTCTTGATATCGGCATGCGCGTGCGGGGAACGCACGACCACCATGTGAAGCATTCCCGGCAGCCTGATATCGTCGACGTAGCGACCCTTGCCGGTCAGCAGCTTGACGTCCTCGCGACGCTTCAATGGCTGGCCGATATAGCGGAGCGGGGTTGCGTTATTCATGACTGTGTCTCTTTCACTACGAGGGATTCGACGGCTCGCACAATGTTGTGGTAGCCCGTGCATCGGCAGATATTGCCGGCGAGGCCGTGCCTGATGTCCTCCTCGCTCGGATCAGAATGGTCCTTTAGTAGCTGACGTACGCTCATCACCATCCCCGGCGTGCAGAAGCCGCACTGCAAGGCGTGATGGTCGTGGAATGCGGCCTGCACCGGGTGCAACGTGCCGCCGGGCTCAGAAAGGCCCTCGATCGTCGTGATCGACGCACCATCGGCCATCACGGCCAACACAGTACAGGATTTCACAGCACGTCCATCGAGCTCGATCGTGCAGGCCCCACACTGAGAGGTGTCGCAGCCAACATGCGTTCCAGTGAGACGAAGATCCTCTCGGATCAAGTGAACCAGCAGCTTCCGCGCCTCAACTGTCACGGTCCTGCGTGCACCATTGATGGTGAGTGTTACAGCGTGATGCTTCTCTGCCTCGTGCATGCGCTCTCCTTGCTAGCAACGCTCTCAAATGCCGCGTGTCCAGTCACGGCTAGCCGCAAGCGGCAGCTGTCCGGACGAGTCTTATTACTCTAATTATCAGAGTAATAGGATTGCAAGAAGTTTGTCGAATGGTGCGCGGTCTCGCCAAAGGCTTGCAAAACAACAGCCAGAGATCTTTCAGCGCACACCGAACGGGATGGATTCGCGCATGACAACAAGCAGATGCGGAGACTGGGAGGAGCTACACAAGGAAGCTTCCGGCCCCTGCCTGCAGCAGAGAGCACCGAGAAGGTTCTACGAAATCCCGGCGCTGAAAACCCGCATTCGTTGCGCGTGACTTGTCAGGCATCGCCAACACGGGTCGCTCGAACCGCTAGGAAAACATGCTCAGCGTCGCGCCCTGGCAGGCGCCGATCTCGCATCCCCACCTACGGTCGCGGCTATTGACATTTAGTGTAATTACACATATATCTCACAAATGGAAAAATCGAAACTAAGTGCCGCAGAGTTCTCTGCCGCTTGTGTATGCCTCGGCGTGCAGCGAGCCGCACGGAGCATCGCACGACGCTATGACGAAGCGCTACGATCCTCGGGCCTCACTTCGGGGCAATTCACTATACTTTCCTCCCTGCTTAGGGACGAGCCAACTCCGCTCGGCTCGCTCGCCGACGTGCTTGGGCTTGATCGGACAACCCTGAACCGCAATCTTCGGCCGCTCGAGTCAGAGAACCTCGTATCGACCGTGCCGGATCCCACGGATGGCCGCGTACGCCGCATCGTCTTAACCTCGGCCGGACGCAAACGGGTCGAAGCAGCAATTCCGCTGTGGCGCAGCGTTCAATCCGATAGCAACGACCGTCTCGGCAAAACCGGTTGGCATACGCTAAGGCCCCTTCTTGGCCGCCTAGGTTAAGTATGGCTTCGGAGTCGGGGGATCAGAGCTCCATTTAGGTGTAACTACACATGTCGGAGAACAACATGCGAAGGATGACGAAAGCAGTCGACTTGAAGCTCGGAACCAGCACGCTGGTCGCCTCTCTGGCGGCGTGGGGATTCGCAGTTGCCGCAGCGGCATACGCCGGGTTCTTTCAAGCCATGATCCCAATCTACTATGGCCCGCTGGTCGCGGTCGGTATCGTGACGCCGTTTGCAATCTACGCCCTGACGCCGGCAGTACGAAGGTACTTCGAAAACATCGGTGTCTATCCTCTTACCGTTTTGCATACTTGGCGTATCCCCGCCTCGCTCTTTTTTTTCTGGTACGGGCTCCAAAACCAACTTCCACCCGCGTTCTGGATTCTAGCTGGTGTTGGTGACTTCCTGGCTGGCGTGAAGGCATTGCCGTTGCTGAAGGGTCCTGCCGACGATGACACCTACTTCCGCATTCATCGTTTCGGCTTCGCCGACTTCGTCGTAGCAGTCGGAACCGGGCTCCTGTTTACCGTCCTTAATGATCCACGAATGGTGACAATCCGCGAGCTACCTATGGTCCTCATCCCCCTCTACGGCGTCGGGATATCGGGCGCATCCCATCTCATCGCTTTCGACTTGCTTCGCCGACGGCGAAACGCGGCGGCCCAAGATCAAGCGGTAAGGACCAACGCAGCCGAGTAGTTACACATTCGATTATCGAAACCGGCTGGATGGTTAAAGGGCAGAGCAATGGCTCTGCCCTTTGGCCTGCGCTTGGCAAGCTCGAGCCAAGACTGCACACCCTTTTCGACTGCCCGCCCTCTCGCCCAAACATGGTGACCGCCGCGGCTTGCTGTTCTGACACTGCCCAGGCTTGCGACCCAAACCTCACTAGGCAACCATCGAGAATCCCCTGCTGCGGTAGAATGAACGAACATCAAGGCGGCATTGATGAGACGAGTTGTCGCGCGGGACTCAATCATCATCGCGAGGTCTTTGACTTGCATTATGCAAGTTATAGGCGTAGAGGCGTTATCGGTACTCTCACCAGAGGAGGAACGATTGCGCACGACAACAATCAAGATTGCGCCGCTCGCGTTTGGAATCATTTGGTTGGCGGGAAGCTGGAACGCGGGTCTGGCCGCCGAAACGAAATACGATCCCGGAGCATCCGACACCGAGATCAAGATCGGCAATATTATGCCCTACAGCGGACCCGCTTCCACCTGGGGAGAGATGGGGAAGATCGAAGCGGCCTATTTCGAGAAGGTCAACGCCGAAGGCGGCGTCAACGGCCGCAAAATTAAGTTCATTAGCTATGACGACGCCTACAGCCCGCCGAAAACTGTGGAGCAAGCGCGTCGGCTGGTCGAAAGCGACCAGATTCTACTACTCTTCAGCCCATTCGGCGTTCCAACCAACACCGCCATACACAAATACATGAACGGCAAGAAGATTCCGCAGCTGTTCATCGGCGGTGGTGGATCGAAGTGGAACGACCCCAAGAAGTTTCCGTGGACAATGGGGTTTCAGCCATCATTCCTGGACGAGGGCAAAGCATATGCTCAGTACGTGGCGAATGCTCATCCGGATGGCAAGATTGCTGTACTTTACCAGCACGATGATTATGGCAAGGACGTCCTAGCCGGATTGAAGCTTGGGCTTGGCGCCAAGGCGTCGATGATTGTTGGCGAAGCAAGTTACGAAGTAACCGAGCCCACCATTGACTCGCAGGTCGTAAGGCTGAAGGCGAGCGGCGCAGGCATCTTCATGAATTTTGCCGGACCCAAGTTTGCCGCGCAGGCAATTCGAAAGATCGCCGAGCTTAACTGGAAACCGGTGCACATCGTCAATATCCCCGCCTCTCAAATTGGAAGCGTCATGAAGCCCGCCGGGCTCGACATTTCGCAGGGGCTCATTAGCGGCGGATTCGTCAAAGACGCCACCGACCCCGGCATGGCGGATGACCCGGGCGTGAAGCGCTATCTAGCCTTCATCAAGCAATACTATCCGGGCGCCGATGTGACCGCTGGAACGAACGCGCTGGGTTACATCCTGGCACAGGTCATGGTTCACGTCCTCAAGGCAGCCGGTGATGACCTTACGCGTGAAAACATCATGCGGCAGGCGACCAACATTAAGGATTTGGAAGTCGACATGCTGCTGCCTGGGATCAAGGTCAACACGCGACCGGATGAATTTGCGCCGGTGAGATCCATTCAACTCCGGAAACTCGTCGGCGATCGTTGGGTACCCTTCGGACCGGTGATCGAACCTGTCGATGAAAAATGACGCTTGAGCTCACAGGTGGCTTTCCGAAGGGTCACCGTGGTGAGAGCTTGCACGGTTGAAATGAGTGCTAGTATCTAGCCGAGCTACTTAGAACGGTGCTAAATGATGCGAGCTCAGTCACCGTAGGCGACACCACGACAACAGAGGGCGCAGCGAGATCGAACATGGAGCGGAATGACAAGGCCAACAAACTATGCTCGGTCGCGCGTGCCATGGAGGTGGTTGGAGATAGATGGTCTATTCTGCTACTCCGCGAAGCCTACTACGGCGTGACGAGATTTGATGAATTCCAGCTCTATATTGGCGTCGCTACCAATATCCTAAGCACGAGATTGAAAAAGTTCGTCGAGCTCGGCGTCATGGAGCGCAAGGGATTGCCTGAACATTCGCGACGCTACGAATACGTGTTGACTGACATGGGGCGCGACTTCTTCCGAACCTATCTCGCTCTTAAGAAATGGGGCGACGACTGGCTGGCAGATGGAGCGGGACCGCAAGTCGTATTTCAAGATCGCCACAGCCGAAAGGAAATCGTCAGTCCTGGCGTATTGGATGCGCACGGCAAGCCACTGCAACTCGAGGATATCGAAGTCGTCGCCGGCCCCGACGCTGTCGCGTTCAACCGCAAGAGGTTCGGAAAGGGCGTTCCTCTTGCTGGTGGCAAGACTGAAGCTGCTGGAACCACCGTTGCACGGACTCCAAGCCCATCGGCTCGACGAAAAGCTTAGCCGGACAGCCAGCTTCGGCTACTTGGGTTACCCTTGGCCGCGTTCCGCGATAGTTCGAGCGTGCGCCAGTCCTAGCTACTTTAGTCCGTATCCTCTCGAGCCATTTAGTCCCTGCCTCACTTTGCATGAGCCCATCGAACCGATGCGAGTACGGCCAGGCCAGCGCATTTGGCAGCCACGTGAATTCATGCGATGTGATCGATAGGCTCCCCCTGGCAACTTCCCAACGAAGACGCGCAATTGCAGCGCGGCCCGTGGGGCCATTCCTGCTTGGCTTAGGACGCGATACGGCCGTCCAGTTCGGCGCTTGCGGCACCGCAATTCGATCTGCTTAGCCGCTACCTATGCGTCACACACGCGCTCGCATCGCCCGTCTCGCTCGACGTGACGCTTGTTGTCGGGAGGACCACGCGGTCTCGTAAAGCACTTCATCGCCACCGATTTCCGACCCGGCCCAGCCTTGCTCGATCAAAACCGACAGCGTCGCGCATTTTCAACTTGCAATTTGCAAGTTACACGATACGGTCAAGCTAAGAGAACCCATCGGCAACCGAGCGGTTCGGACAATACCATCAATGGAAGGCCTTGCTGGCCTTGGACTAAGGGCGGATGCAGGGTGACGCCGACGAACTGATACGATTGTTTTAGCGGTAAGCGTTCAGACGCGTCATCGCCTACGGTGGCGGCCGCCGCAGCGCGCTCAGCCTTGCTCCGAACATGCGACTGGCGTGGAGAGTCTGGGTGGGTTCACCCAAACCGAACACGCGCAGTGCTGATCTAACTGGAAATTTACGAGGCCGCGGGTAGAATCGAAGAGGCTGACTTGCATCCAAAAATACTTGAAATTCGCGATCTGACGATCCAGTTCGGAGGCGTTGTCGCGCTCGACGGCGTGAGCTTCGACATGGATCCGGCTACGATACTAGGGCTCATCGGCCCTAACGGCGCCGGAAAAACGACGCTCTTTAATTGCCTCAGCCGTCTCTACAATCCAGACTCCGGAGACGTTCTCTTCCAAGAGACTTCGATCCTCCAGATGGCCTCTCATCGCATCGTGGACGCCGGCATCGGACGGACGTTTCAGAATCTCGCACTCTTCGGTAGCCTCTCAGTGCTGGACAATGTGCGAATCGGCACTCATTCGCGCTTTAACGGCAGCTTCTTGAGTGACGCATTCTATTTTCCGTCCACTGGCCGCAATGAGAAGGCAGCGGAAATAATTGCGCGAGAGGCCATCGATTATCTCGGGCTGGGGCCCGTTGCAAATCGACGTATCTCAGACCTTCCGTTTGGAACGCAGAAACGTGTCGAACTCGCCCGCTCCCTGGCGACCAATCCAAAACTGCTCTTGCTCGATGAACCTGCCTGCGGCCTCAACCACGAGGAAGTAGAGGAGTTATCCTCTGTGATCCTCCAGATCCGGCGCGATCGAGGCATCGCCATCCTGCTCGTCGAACATCACATGGCGTTGGTCATGTCGATATCCGACAAGGTGGTGGCGTTAAACTTCGGCAAGAAGATCGGCGAAGGTACACCCACCGAAATACGTTCTCATCCTGAAGTGATCGCCGCGTATCTTGGAGCAGAAGCGCCATGACGAAGCTGCTTCACATCAGAGAATTGAGGGCATACTACGGTCGCACGACCGCTCTGCATGGAATCTCCTTCGACGTGCAGGAAGGAAACGTTACCGCGCTCCTCGGCGCCAACGGGGCGGGTAAGACCACCACGCTCCGCGCGATTTCAGGTATGGTCAAGCGTTCCGGCGAGATAATGCTTAAAGAGCGATCGCTCATAAACGTTCAAACTGAAGATATTGCCCGGCTAGGTGTCGCGCACGTTCCAAGCGGGCGCGGCACCTTTGAGAAGCAGACCGTCGAAAACAATCTAAAGCTCGGTGCAATCTCGCGTCGTGACAAGACCGGCATCGTAGCTGATATCGAAATGGTCTACAGCTACTTTCCGATCTTGAAGCAACGCCGAGACCAGCAGGCCGGCCTCCTGTCTGGCGGCCAGCAGCAAATGCTGGCGGTAGGACGCGCACTGATGCTGAGGCCGAAGTTGCTGCTCCTCGACGAGCCATCTTTTGGCATCGCGCCACTCGTTGTAAGAGAAATCTTCGAAATCTTCAGACGCCTGAACCGAGAATTACGAACCAGCATTCTGCTCGTCGAGCAGAACGCTTCGATTGCACTGCAATTGGCTGACCATGCTTATCTGATCGAAACCGGACGAATTGTATTCTCGGGGACCTCTGCCGATATCCGCAACAACGAGCAACTGCGCCGCTCTTATCTAGGTCACTAGGATTCTCTCATGGAATTGCTCAGACAACAGATAGCAGCGGGTGTGGCGACTGGCGCCATTTATGCGCTCTTGGCTCTCGCTCTCGTCATGATCTATCAGGCGATCGGCCATATAAACTTCGCTCAGGGCGAAATGGCCACGTTCTCGACGTTCGTCGCCTGGCAGTTGATGCAGTGGGAATTACCATATTGGGCAGCTTTTGCGGGAGCGGTGGTCATTTCCTTCGGCGGCGGCATCTTGATCAACCGGCTTGTTTTCAAGCCAGTCCGTTCCGCGCCGGTCCTCACCCAAATCGTCATGTTCGTCGGCGTTCTCGCGGTGCTCAACAGCGCTGCTGGCTTCATTTGGGATTTCTCGAGCAAATCGTTCCCTCCTCCGTTTGGAGTCGGGCCTCTCCTGGGAACCCGCATTTTGAGCACGCATCAAGCGACCATTCTCGGCGCGACGTTCCTGTTGCTGGTGTCGCTTTACGTATTCTTCCGCTACACCCGCGTCGGCTTAGCGATGCAATCGGCTACCGAAAATCCGGCCTCAGCTAAGCTTGTGGGTATACGCGTCGAGCGGATGATCGCGCTCGGGTGGGGCATGGCAGCGGCGATCGGCGCCTTGGCCGGGATGCTAATCGCCCCCGTCGTTTTCCTTGAGCCCAATATGATGCTTGGCATGTTGCTCTATGGATTTGCCGCCGCTGTTTTGGGAGGTTTATCGAGCCCAGGCGGCGCTGTGCTGGGTGGGTTCATCGTTGGGATCATCGAAAACCTGGTTGGCACCTATGTCCCCGCTGTCGGGGGTGAATTGAAGCTGACAATCGCCCTCGTCATCATTATCGGGGTATTGGCATTCAGACCGACCGGCCTGTTCGGCGCAGCGCACACGGAGAGGGTCTGAGCATGGCCGAACTGGATACAACCTCGAGCCTCCCCCATGCGCCGCTCGCTCTCTCGACCGATCGACCTCGCAATCGGCTCGTTGTCGTCGCTGTCGCGACGCTTGCTGGCTCGATCGCACTGCCGTTTGTCCTCGACCAGTTCTTCATCTTCCAGGTAACGATGGTTATGATCTATGCCATCGCTATTCTTGGGTTGAACCTATTGACCGGCTTCAATGGTCAACTTTCTCTCGGGCACGGGGCATTCTACGCGATCGGTGCTTACACAGCGGCGATTCTGATGGGCAGCTACGACGTCGCCTATTTCTGGACACTTCCTATAGCGGCGATCGTCTGCTTTATATTCGGCTTCCTGTTTGGCCTACCGTCGTTGCGACTCGATCGCGCCTATCTGGCGCTCGCAACATTTGCATTGTCTGTCGCTACGCCTCAGATTCTGAAGTTCTCTCTGCTAGAGCATTGGACCGGCGGGGTACAGGGCTTGGTGATAACCAAGCCAGATGCTCCGTTCGATCTGCCATTGTCTCAGGACCAGTGGCTCTATTTTTTCACTCTTGCGGTCGCGATCCTCATGTATGTTCTCGCGATCAATCTGATCCGGACTCGGACCGGGCGAGCGATGATGGCAATCCGCGACAATCCGCTGGCGGCTCGTTCAATGGGGATCAATAATTCAATTTATAAGGCGTCAACATTCGGCGTTAGCGGACTTTACACGGGAGTCGCCGGCGCGCTCGGCGCAATAGTTGTTCAGTTCGTAGCTCCAGACAGCTTCACTGTCAGTTTGTCGATAGCGCTCTTGGTCGGGCTGGTGGTTGGAGGGGTCGGATGGCTACCGGGAGCGCTCTTCGGCGCAGCATTCATTCTTTTCGTGCCAAACGCCGCTGACCAGATCTCGAAGGGACTTTCGGGGGCTGCATACGGTCTAATGCTGATTGCTTTGATGCTCGTCATGCCAGGCGGCTTTGCAGGAGCGATCCGGCTCGCCTCGTTAACTTTAAGGAAGCGTCGGGCATAGGTGAGCTTTGCCCCACCACACGTAGCGCCTCGCGGTAGGATATCGCCTTGAATGTTCTCGGCAAGTGCCCACCCGGCGGGTCGCAATACCCGCCGGATTGGGAGATGGCAACAAGGGCAACGACAACAGGGCCCGCTGCTAGTCCGATGATCGGCGTTCGCTTTTTCTCTCTTCGTTTGCTAGCGCCGACTGAGAAGGATATTCCGCTCCTTCATATCCTTGATCTTTTGCTCTGGGACTTGCAGCTCTTTCAGGATGTCATCATTGTGCTCGCCCTGATAGGCGGGCGCGCCGGGACGCGGCAACTGTGACTGGCTGAAGATCCAAGGATTGCCCGGCATACGCACCGTGCCGCCGTCGCGATCATCGACGTCTACGATCGCATTCCAGTCCCTCACCCAATCGGACTTTGCGAACTCGTTGACGGTTCGCACACGACCGACGGCGAGGCCCGATTCGCTTACCTGTACCTGGAGTTGCTCGAGACTGTCGAAAGTTGCGAGCCACGCCCGCACCTCCGCCAAGAGAGACGCCAGATTTTGACGACGCAATTTTGCAGTAGCGTAGCGGGGATCGGCCAACAGGTCGCTTCGGCGCATCATCGCGCAATACCGGGTAAACATCGGAGAATAAATTGGACTTCCGGCAATGGTGAGCCTGGCACCATCGGCCATTTCGAATATGTGAGATTCGTTGGCTGAAAGCGCAATCGGCTCGCCATCGTTGTCGATCTCTGACAGCAACGCCCCGGCGCGCTCGTTGACTGACAGCATTGTGGCGGCCATCGACACGTCGATATGCTGGCCTTCGCCGGTGCGGTTGCGGTGTTGGAGAGCAGCCAGTACAGCGATAACACCTTGCAACCCTGTATAGACGTCTGCGTGGCTTGAAGAATCGCCGCGCGGCTCAGTCAGTGCTTCACCGAAGTGATCCTGGACGATCGCGGTCAGGCCGGTCTCAGCCTGGACGGTGGGTGCAAAGGCCGGGCGGTTTCGCCAAGAAGTGGTCTGGCCATACCCACTAAGGGAGACATAGATAATTCCAGGATTGATTGCCTTGATGTCTTCATATCCGAAGTGGAAGCGCGCAAGCGTTCCGGGCCGGAAATTCTCGACGATGACGTCGGCGTCGCGGCAAAGCTGAGTAACAATCTCGCGCGCTTCCGCATAATTCAGATCGAGACTGAGATTTCTCTTTCCGGCATTCTGCTGCACATAGTAAAGGCCGATGCCATTGACGTAAGGCAAGCCAACACGCCCGAGGTCGCCCGATGGCGGCTCGATCTTGGTGACGGTCGCACCAAGGTCACGCAACGCCTTCGTGCAATGAGGTCCTGCGAGTACGCGGGTGAAATCGACTACCCGGAGGCCTTCAAGTGGAGCCGCGGACATGGTCAATCCCCCTCAAACGTCGCCGTCGCGGGACCTGACGCGAAGAAGGCATCAGCACCACGCTGCCGGTCCTTGGCTTTCCAGATCATATCGTTGATCTCGACCTGCTGTGCATCGGCGGCCGCGATACCGCCGCGAGCCTCTAAATTGGCCTGTCGTTTGATGCCCTTGATGACCTGCGTAGGCCCGGCCGCCAGTTGCCGCGCCCAAGTAATTGAAGCTGACCCGAGTTCCGGCTCGGGCACGACCTGGTTGATAATGCCCCAGCGTTCGAACGCTTCGGGAGTGTGCCGGCGGCCGAGCATCGCGATCTCCTTGGCGCGAGCCACGCCGGCTCTCTGAGAGAGCCGCTGCGTACCGCCGAGCAGCGGCAGGAGGCCTACCGCGACCTCGACCTGACCGAGGAATGCGGTATCTGCCGCGATGATAAGGTCGCAAGTCAGCGCCATCTCGAGACCTCCCCCGAGCGCGCCACCATTGACAGCGGCGACGGTCGGCACTGGCACGTCCTCAAGTTCCCGCATCATAGTCTCGAACCTGGGCTGACTCATGTGGATCGTCGTGCCGGTTCCCCATGATGCCATCTCGGCGCCGGCGCAGAAATGCCGCATGGCACTTCGGAGCAGTATGGCTCGGCAGCCACCCGCAACCACCGCCTTGTAGGCGTTTACGAGATCACCGATCAGCTGATCATCCAGCAAGTTGTGCGGCGGCTTCGCCAGCGTAACCACGCCGACCTTGCCATCAATTTCGTGCGTTACGTATGTCATGTCGTCCTTCGCTCATCGCTTTCCGCCCAGCGCCCGAAATCAGCACGCTCATGCGGGATTGACGTTTCCCTATTCTACTCGGCTTCGTTCTGCCCAAGCTTCACTTTCAAATGTCAAACGTCATAAGACACGTGACAATAGCCAGCTCTGCCATTTATAGTGCTCAAAGCTGCCATCTTCCCTCGAGGCACTTTTTTTGGCGCGTCAAATTGTGCCATGCAGCGAGACACGATCCATGAAACCGATTCACCTGGTAATGCCGATTTCGGCGGACCCCGACGCCCCGACGCAGAACCTGGTCGGACTGGGAGCGCTTGCGGCCGAACTCGCCGCGGAAGGGATCTCGGTCCATGATCTATTCGCGCGCACAGGTGTCGCTCTGTCGCAGCTGGAAGACGCTCGTGCCCGCATCTCGCACCGGCAACGCCTTGCCATCTACCGGAACGCCAAGCGGCTCGCCAAACGATCCGATGTCGGCCTGCTGGCCGGAGCACGACAACGCATTAGCGATTACGGCATCTATGGCTACGCGCTGATATCCAGTCGCACGTTCGGCGACGCTCTCTTGTTCTCACTCAATCATATTACGATGGCAGGTCCTGCGGTTCGTCAGATCAGTTTTCGCATCGATGGATCGACGGCGATTCTGCGCAGTCACGGACTTGATACCCTTGGCGATTTACTGCCATTCGCTGCGGAATTCTGGCGGAGCTCAATGACCGCGCTGTTCAGCCGTGTGCTGGAAGCACCATTCCCCAGCAAACGAATGCTCTTTCCTTTCGCAGCTCCCGTACACTGGCGCAACTACGAACGCGTGTTCAACTGTCCGATCGACTTCAGCTCCGATCGGATGGAATGGCATTTCGACGCGAACGTTCTCGATCTTCCCTGCCCCAATGCAAACCCGATCACTGCCGAGATTTGTCAGCAAGTTTGCGATGTGTTGATGACGGAGCGCCCTGGTGAATCCGAGCTCGTGCGAAAGATACGTAGCGCCTGCCTCAACCGGCAGAACCGTTTTCCGACCGCAGCCAACATCGCTTCGGATCTTGGGTTATCCCTGCGTACCTTTCACCGGAAATTGGCGCTGGAGGGACTATCCTATCAATCAATCGTCGACGACATGCGCCAGTCTCTTGCGACCGAGTTTCTCGAAAATACAAACATGGGAATAGATCAGATCGCAGAGCGCGTCGGTTTTGCCGACGCTGCCAGCTTTCGCAAGGCCTTTAGAAAGTGGACGAACCGTTCGCCAACCGATTTCCGCCATTCGAACTGTTAAAGCAGCGATAGTGCTTGAAGCAACCAAAAGACCGAGTACGACGTAGACAACAACAGCAGAGCGGCCAACATGGCCAGAAATTGCCCCTGCCGCACTTCATCCGGATCTAGCCCGGGCGACGCAAGTACCCCGTAGATGAGCGCAGTACGACATTCCATGGTGCTTCTCGAGTTTTAATGGTTTGCTCTGGCGATTGACAAATCGGCGGATTCTATTCTGCCAACGCACGATCCGAACCCGATGCTAGCGAAGCCCTGCCGGCTGCATCTGCCACGGAACGTGATCTCGTCGCCGTCCTGCAGGAATCCGCGCCGCTCTCCGTTCGCCAAGGTGATGGGATTTAAACCGGCGCCAGTGAATTCAAGCATGCTGCTGAGCTCTGCGGAACTGGGTCCGGAAATTGTGCCAGTACCGATGAGATCGCCCGGCTGAAGATTGCAGCCGTTGATGGTATGGTGGGCCACCATCTGCGCTGGCGTCCAGTAGAGATACTTCGCATTCGAAGTAAGAATTTCGATGGCCCGTTCGTCTGTGCTGCGCATTTTTTCAGTCGACAGCAAGACCCGCAGATGAACGTCGAGCCCACCGCCAGCCTGGTCTGCAACGTCAAACAGATAGTCGAGCGGACGCGGGTCGCCCTCCGGCCGTGACAGCGCTGCTGTCCGGAACGGCGCAAGTGCGTCAGTGATGACCACCCATGGCGAGACCGAAGTCGCGAAGCTTTTGCTGAGGAAAGGGCCGAGCGGATACATCTCCCAACGCTGGATGTCTCTTGCAGACCAATCGTTCAAGAGCGAGAACCCGACGATCTCGTCGGAGGCTTCGTTGATGGGAATTGGCCTGCCTAGGCGATTGCCGGTCGCGAGGTAGAAGCCCATTTCGAGCTCAAAATCTAACCGCTCGCACGGACCGAAACTCGGGACTGCACCAGATGCAGCCGGCGGGCGCTGCCCGAGCGGCCGGCGTACCCCGCCAGGCCCGACCTGAACAGACGATGCACGGCCGTGATAGCCGATCGGTATCCATTTGTAGTTTGCCGGCAACGGATCTTCCGGTGTCAGCAGCGCACCCGCCGCACGGGCATGGTAGATGCCCGCATAGAAATCGGTGTAATTCGCAACCTTCGTCGGCACATGAAAGGTGCACTCCTCCATCGGAGTTAGGAGATCAGCCGCGTGACGTCGGACCTGATTTCCGCTGCTGCCATGGTCGAGCATATCCCCGATGATACGGCGCGTGTCGCGTATCGCACTGCGACCTAGCGCAAATAACGCATTGAGCGAGGATTCTTGCAACGCGTTCCGCACGGGCTCAGCAAAGCGCTCGCTTGCGAGGCTGACTTTCTTAAGGTCGAGCACGTGATTGCCGATCGCGACGCCGACCCGGAGAGCGGAGTCTGCGGTGTTGCTGAAAACGCCGACCGGCAAGTTTTGGATAGGAAAATCGCTATCGGCATCATTTGCAGCTTCGACAAAGCTTCTTCGGGCTGGATCGTGCGTCTCGTCGAGGTTTTCGATCATCTTAGGCACTCGGACAAATGAGCCGCTACATGCTGGCTTTCTTCAGGAACGTAAGAAGCCGGTTGTCGAGCGACACTGCAACCGCGTCTATCTGTGGGCTCTTAAACTGACCGAACATGGAGGTCGGCCGATCATATTCCATGGTGGTTCCACCCTGCTCGTTTGCGTAGACGACCACTCGCAGTGGAGCATAGAGGCCGGCGGCCGGATTTACATTGGTCATCTCTGTCGCCGAGAGGATGTTGCCGATGTAGTAGGCCACCAACGGTTGGCGCTTGCCCTTGAGAGCCAGAAGATCGCCATGCATTGCGACGTAATGAATCGCAAGGCCATCCGCGCCGGCGATGCGTTGCGCTGCGGCGCGCAGTTCTTCGATATCGTTCCGGGCCAGCATTGCCCGCATGCTATCGTCAAGTCGACCAAGTTTTTCGATCGACGCCTTGACATCCGAATAGGGCTTCTTGGTCTTGATAACGATATGTTCCACGGGCAGTGGCGTGGATGTGACGTCGACGCCTTCGCTGGCCGAAGCCGTAAGAGTGCCGAGCGCCGGCAGCAGTGCCAAGCTCAGTGCGCCCACGATGATAGTACGTCGGATCTTGCGAAGCTGCGGTGTCATCAGACTTTGCTCTCTTTTTTCTCTAGGATTGATGCTGACAATGTCTGCTTGTTTGTTGTCAGGATGATGGGATGACCGAAACTCCTTCGACTTCCGGCGGCATCCCGATTTCCGATTGCACAAATTGCCGATTGAACGCCTTGCGCTCTCGAACTCCTCGCTCGCTACGATCCGTTACCGAGAACATCCAGATGAAGAGGAACGCGAGCGGCATGGAGAACAGTGCTGGATTGTCGTAGCCAAACAGCGGCGTCTTGAAGTTGAACATCGCGACCCAAACGGTCTTGCTGAGCACAACCAGGAGCACCGAAGCGAGAAGGCCAGCGAGACCTCCTGCGACTGCGCCACGCGTCGTGGTCCCGCGCCAGAAGATTGCCGTCACAAGGATGGGAAAGTTGCAACTGGCCGCCACCGACAAAGCGAGGCCCGCCATAAATGCGACATTCTGGTTCTCGAACGCGTATGCCAGTAACACCGCGACAACGCCAATGACGAGCGCGGCAATTTTCGAAATCCGCACCTCGCGCAATTCTGACGCTCGTCCGCGCGCAATCACCTGGCCATAGATGTCATGGCTGACGGCAGAGGCGCCAGCAAGCGTCAGGCCGGCAACAACGGCCAATATCGTCGCAAAAGCGACTGCGGAGATGAAGCCCAGCAAGACGGGACCGCCAATCGCATGAGCAAGATGGATCGAGACCATATTCGAACCGCCGATTACGTCTGCGATTTTGTCAAAATGGCCCGCGGCATTGACCCGGAAATAGCTAGGGTCCGACATTAGGATCGGCACGGCGCCGAAGCCAAGAATGGGAATCACAAGGCAAAAATAAGCAACGCAAGTCGTGGCGTAAAATACCGACTTGCGCGCTGCGGCGGCGTCCTTAACCGTGAAAAAGCGCATCAGGATGTGCGGAAGCCCAGCCGTTCCGAACACCAACGCAAGCCCAAGCGAAATCGCTGATACCGGTTCGGCAAAAAGACCGCCAGGCGCGAGGATCGCGGCGCCCTTAGGATGAATCTTGCTAGCGGCTGCGAATAACTCGTCAAACTGAAAATCGAAATGCCATAGTACGGCGAACGCAAGCAACGTTCCGCCGCTCAGCAGCAACGCGGCCTTGGTGATCTGCACCCAGGTGGTCGCCTGCATGCCGCCAACAGTAACATAAAGGATCATGAGAACGCCGACCCCCGTCACCGCGAACAGGTATTTGACGCCGAATAGAAGCTCGACGACCTTGCCCGCTCCAATCAATTGAGCAATCAGATAGAATAGCACCACCACGAGACTTCCGATTGCCGCGATCATTCGGACCGGGGTCCGCTCGAGACGGAAGCTGGCAGCATCGGCGAACGTATAGCTGCCCAGGTTGCGCATCCGCTCCGACATGAGGAACAGGACGATTGGCCAGCCGGTCAGAAAGCCAATCCCGTATAGGAGCCCGTCGAATCCGTTAGAATAAACCAAGGCCGCGATGCCAAGGAATGCGGCTGCCGACAGAAAATCGCCGGCGATCGCGAGCCCATTCTGTATCGGCGTGATAGCGTGTCCCGCAGTATAGAACTCCGCTTTTGATTTCGCGCGACCGGCAGAACGGTAAGTAATGAGCAGCGTGGCAACCACAATCGCCACGAACATACCGATTGCAATCCAGTCTGTTCCGCCGGCTGCGCCCGCTAGGCCGGCTTGCGCCATGGCAGAAACCGGGGATGCCGTCAGCAAAGCGGATAGGAGTAGCCTCATTGCGCCCAGCTCCGATTGAGTCTGCGAGAGATTTCGTCGAAGCGGGCATTTGACCGCACCACATAGAAGCCGGTCAGCAACACGACGAGCACGATGACGACGAGGGCAAGGAGAAGACCGAGCGGGATAGACCTGCCGGCGATGGTGGCTGCAAGCGCGCCCTTGGCGGTCGAGATCAACCCGATGAAGCCGAAGAACATGACCAGTGTCACGCCAGATAGACCCCAGCGTAGCTTCGCACGCGCAGCTACCAGTTCCTTGAATTCCGGATTGTCGAGCATCTCACGCGTGCGGCTTGGCGCCATGCGGTCCCCCCTTTGAGCGGCCTGTCTGTGTTACGAGCTTGCTCCAGGCACTCTCTGCCACAAGGCAGAGCCGCCCTTAGCCTCGAAACTAGACCCTTGGACTTTCGTTTCCCGAGTTTAGAGCCTCAAATAAAAGTCTGGGGTGGACAAGGTTCTATTCTGCCAAACTGCGTGTCGTTTTATGCCACCCAGCGTCGGTGCATCGTTATGTCGCAAGTTACTTGCGAGGTCCGTTCTTACTTTGCATGGGCTCATCAATGGCCGGGCAGCCGTCGAGATCCGGACTGCACGCCGCGAGCGGCACAGAGAGTCACGGGCAAGCGCGTTGTGATACCGACAACAGCTGCGCTCTAACGAAGTGGCAACACTGTTCTCTTATATCGAAGGGGCGGCCTTTCGCCGCCCCTTCCACCTCCGAGATCAAGAACGGAGGACAGGAACCGATTGCTCGACACTCACTTGTTTGCCTGTTCAGGCTTATCTCCGAGCCACTGCATGAACTCGGTAACATGCTGATACCAAAGATCGGGATGGGTCATTGTGTAATGGCCAGGCGACCTCGCCGTTCCGGGCTGAACCACGTACCGGCCGTGTTCGAGCTGAGGCACTGTCTTTTGGAGCACTTGCAGAATGTCGGGATTGAATTCGTCATCCGAAAAATTGAGCGCAAAGAGCTTCGTCTTGATCTTGGAGAGCTCAGGTTCAGGATCGTAGCTGAATGACGACTTGAGAGAGTAAAGTATGTTATTGGCGTCGACATGCTCGGCCGCAACAAGATTGGCTGCAAGGAATTTGTCTGCGCCAGCGCCGTCGGGAATCGACTGCTGGAGACTTGATGCGCTGTCAATCATCAGCCTCAGCACATTGTAGCCCAAAATCCAGCTGCGCGGCGTTTGCGTATACTCCCCGTTTTTCCATTCTGGATCGGATCGAATTGAGTCGATCACCATGCGCCGCCACAGCAAGTTGCGACCAGACACCTTGGTCGGCAACGAAACGATCGGCATGACACCGTCCATCATGTCCGGATACGATTCAGCCCATTGCCACGCATTCATCCCTCCCATGGACAAACCAACAATGGCATGCAGATGCTCGAGGCCCAGCGTCTCAGTCACCACCTTGTGCTGCAGGTCAACGATATCGCCATAGTTATAGTTGGGGAACTTGGCCTTCAGCCCGTCGCTCGGCTGACTCGACTGCCCGTGGCCTACGCTGTCCGGGAAGATGAGATAGTAGCGACTCGAGTCGAGCGGACGACCCGGATCGAACAAGGCCTTCGCAAAAGTTGGGCTCACGAGCGCGCGGCTATCCGCCCCCGTCCAATGAAGAACGAGGACGGCATTATCGACCTCGCCCTTGTCGTTACGGTGCGGTTTGCCGAGGGTCGCATAGTGAATCTTCAAGCGATCCAGCTTCTCTCCACTGCGAAATTTGTAATTGTCAAACCAAGCATCAGCCTGGACTGCAGCCGTGTTGTTCCCTTGGTCCCACGGTGCACTCTGCCTTGTAGCAGCTGCCGGCGCCGGCGACGGCTGTGATTGGGCCAATGCGCCTGGAGCCACCGCTCCGGCCAGAAGAAGCCCGAGTAGAACGCCCGTTGTAGTGCGAACGTATTGAGACTTCATGCTAATTCCTTGTTGGTTGGTGATGACTGAGATGTCTTCTCGCGCTTTTTTGATCGACGCCGCCGTATCGGGCGCCGCCGGCCGCGGGTTCGTGGACCTCATCGAAGGCAAAACTGCTGATCTGCGTTCCGCTTGACGACACGCCCGTAACGGGACGGCAGATGTGCAAAACCCGCGGGATCCGTCTGCCCCCGTGACAAAGGCCACGCTCCCTGCTTCACTCACGATCTACCCCCCGCTGAGGATTGCCTCCGCGCACCTAACTACTATTATAAGAGTTATCAAGCCCGCGGGTTTAGCCAGATGACGGTTAAGCCCGGTACAGTGATGGATCTCGGCAAAATGCGATCAAAGAGCTTTGAAGGAATGACATGCTCGATGGCGAGCGTTATGGGTGCAATGGGTGACCGGTGGGGCGCACTGATCATGCGCGATCTTTTTCTCGGGCTCACCCGCTATGACGAACTGCACCGTTCAACGGAAGCGACCCACGCAACGCTATCCGATCGCCTCAAGGTATTGGAACAGAACGGTTTAATCGAACGACGGCTTTATCAGTCGCGTCCCGATCGGTACGAGTATTTCCTGACAGCGCAAGGCAGGGACATTGGCCTTGTTTTGCTGGCAATGATCCAGGTTGGCGATAAGTGGAATCTGGCAGAGCTCGACGGCCCACCACTTCGCATCGTCGATGGCAATACCGGGCACCGGGTCAGAGTCGCGCTTGTCGATGCCAAGACGGGCGATCAGGTCAATCCCAAAAACGTGATGGTCGAAATCGGTCCTGGTGCGGACGAGCTCACCAAATGGCGCGCGACGCGGCGAATAAGAGACAGTGGTCCTGATAAGCCACGCGCTGCTGCTCGGCGCACGACTGCATCAGCGTCACAAAGACGCTGACACGGCTAAGCGGTCTGCAGATCGCTCAGCTACCATTTGCGAGGAGAATACGCCGTCGGCCGCGGTCAAGACCGCAGTCTGGATGGCGCTCGAGCTGAACGACAGAGCCTCAAGGCCTGCTCGCGCCTGACGCCAATGGATGCTGCATCTTGGTTGCAGTATCCGGCGCGGCATGCGTCGGCGAGTTAACTTTCACGCGATTGAGAACGTTGTATTCGGAAGTGAGGATCGGCCTCCTCCCGCGGTGATCTCGAAAGACCTTGTCAGCCACGAAGGTCACACGAGTTTAACTTGCAAATTCCGATCATTGGTTGATAGTGAGTTGTTTTTTACTAGTGACTAGCTTTTTTGTAATGAAATGACGAAACCTTCTAGCTGACGGGCCAAAGAGATGGGATCATGGAAGCCTTGGAGTGTGGGTCTCGTCGCGATGCTCGCGGCGGCAGGATATGCTTGGCGCACAGGTATCATTGCATGGGACGGCAAAGTAGGTGGCGGAGCCAACACGCAAGCTTCACGGCCAGTGCCGGTGACGATTGGCCCGGTTCACGATGATGACTTTCCGCTCTCTCGCACCGGTCTCGGCACCGTCCAAGCATTCAATACAGTGACTGTAAGAGTTCGGGTCGACGGCGAACTCCAAAAGATTGCGTTCCAGGAAGGCCAGGACGTGCAGGTCGGCGATGTTCTTGCCGAGATTGATCCTCGCCCTTATCAGGCGCAACTTAAGCAGGCGGAGGCCGACAAGGCGCGTGACGAAGCTCTGCTCGCCAACGCTAGACTTGATTTGGATCGGTACAGTTCGCTTGTCGTCAAGGAGTTTGCGACACGACAAAGTGTCGATACCCAGAAGGCGCTGGTCGCACAATATGAGGCTGCGATCGCCCGCGACCGGGCCGTGATCGATAACGCCCAGGTACAGTTGGGTTATACGACGATCGTTTCTCCGCTCAGGGGACGTACCGGCATACGTTTGATCGATCAGGGAAATATTGTTCATGCGAACGATGCAACCGGCCTAGTCGTCATTACCCAGATATCGCCCATCAGCGTCATCTTTACGTTACCGCAACAATATCTGCCCGAGGTGCTCGAGGCGAGCCGCAGGCAGACATTGACCGTTTCGGCTTATGCCCAGGATGACCGCACCAAGCTTTCGGACGGACAGCTCACGCTGATTGACAATCAAATCGATCAGGCAACCGGCACGATGCGGCTGAAAGCAACCTTCGAGAATCAGAATGGCGCGCTTTGGCCAGGACAGTTCGTGAGCTCGCGGCTGACGATTGGCTCCGGGCACGGCGCAGTCGTTCCGGATTCCGCGGTGCAATCGGGACCAAACGGAAACTATGTTTTCGTCGTCAAACAAGACTCGACCGTCGACCTGCGACCGATTCGCGTTGCGGCGAGCCGCAACGGACAGGCGCTCATTGCCGAGGGCATCAAGCCCGGCGAGACAGTCGTGACGGACGGCCAATATAGGCTTCGGCCTGGCAGCCACGTGATTCCAGGGGGACCGACGGCGGGTCAGCGAACGGCGTCAACGGCGCAGGGGCGGGAATGATGAATATCTCAGCGCCGTTCATCAAACGACCGATCGCGACTGCGCTTATGATGACCGGCCTTGCACTGGTCGGGTTGGTCGCCTACCTACTGCTGCCCGTCGCGCCGTTACCTCAAGTGGATTTTCCGACCATCCAGGTCACAGCGCAGTTGCCGGGCACAAGCCCTGAGACGATGGCTTCATCGGTAGCCAGCCCCCTCGAGCGGCAGCTGGCGCAAATGTCAGGCGTCGCTCAGCTCACCTCGATCAGTGGAATCGGCATTTCTTTGATCTCGATCCAGTTCGAGCTTTCGCGCAACATTGACGCGGCGGGCCAGGACGTTCAGGCGGCAATCAATGCTGCGGCGGGCCAACTTCCGAAGAATCTGCCAAGCCCCCCGACCTATCGTAAAACCAATCCCTCGGATCCGCCGGTCATGGTGCTGGCTCTAACGTCCGACAGCCTTCCGCTCACAACCGTCAACGACTACTCCGACAACATCTTTGCGCAGCAGCTGTCGCTGGTCGATGGCGTGGGAACCGTGTTGATCGCCGGTGCGCAGAAGCCAGCAGTGCGCGTCGAAGCAAACCCTATCGAACTCGCTGGCCGCGGACTCAGCCTAGAGGACATCAGATCCGCCATCGCCTCCGCGACCCTCAATGCCCCGAAGGGAACGCTTAACGGTGACCGCCAAGGCTATACCCTGGAAAACAACGACCAGCTACTGAGCGCGGCCAGCTATCGTCCGGTAATTGTCGCATGGCGCAACGGCTCCTCGGTGCGGGTCGGAGACGTCGCTACCGTGGTCGACGGCGCCGAGGATATCCGCGGATCCGGCACCTACAATGACAAGCGGGCAATCATCCTCATCGTGCAGCGGCAGCCCGGCGCAAACGTCATCGACACTGTCGAGCATATCAAGGCGGCTATTCCACGCCTCAAGGCGTCGATCCCGGCGGCAATCGACGTGAGCATCGTGACCGATCGTACTCAGACAATCCGCGCATCGGTTGAGGACGTTCAATTTACGCTGATACTGACCATCGCGCTGGTCGTAATGGTCATATTTCTGTTTCTTCGAAATATATGGGCCACGGTTATTCCTGGGATCACCGTGCCGCTATCACTGATCGGCACGTTCGCTGTGATGTACCTGATCGGATACAGCCTAGATAATCTCTCACTTATGGCGCTCACGATCGCAACGGGTTTCGTCGTCGACGACGCCATCGTAATGGTCGAAAACGTCGCTCGCTATCTCGAGCAAGGACACTCGCCACTCGAAGCAGCTCTCAAGGGTTCACGTGAGATAGGCTTCACAATCATCTCAATCAGTCTGTCGCTGATCGCGGTCTTTCTCCCGATCTTGCTTATGGGCGGCATCATCGGTCGCCTGTTTCGCGAATTCGCTGTCACCGTCAGTGTTGCGATCCTAGTGTCTACAGTTGTCTCATTGACGCTGACACCAATGATGTGCGCGCAATTGCTGCGCAATGAAAGGCTCGAGAAGCATGGTCGTCTCTATCGGCTAAGTGAAAAGGTCTTTGACGCGGCGCTGGCGACGTATGAGGCGGGCTTGCGCTGGGTCCTCCGTCACCGAGCAATCACCCTGGGCTCGACGATCGTCACCATAATACTCACTTGCTACCTTTACGTGGTGATTCCGAAGGGATTCTTTCCGCAGCAAGACACCGGCCTCATCGTTGCCGTATCGGAATCCTCGCAAGATGCCTCATATGCCGCCATGAACGAACGTCAAGCGGCGCTGGTCCGTATTGTCCTTCAAGACCCGGGGGTAGATGGCGTCATCTCGGCTGTCGGTGTCGGAGGCGTAAACCAGACGATAAATAATGGCCGCATGTTCATTAATCTCAAGCCGCGCGATGTCCGCGACGCCAGTGCTAACCAGATCATCGACCGCTTGCGGCCGAAGCTGGCTCAGGTGAAGGGAATCGTACTGTTCATGCAGGCTTCTCAAGACATCAATGTCGGCGGCCGCGCGAGCCGGACGCAGTACCAGTTCACCCTGCAGGACAGCGACCTTGACGAACTCGATCATTGGGCTCCCGTACTATTGCGGGCCCTTCAACAAATCCCATTGCTACGTGACGTCGCGACCGATCAGCAAATCGCTGGGCCTACGCTTCGACTGGAGATCAACCGCGACACCGCGTCTCGGCTCGGTGTCGCAACGCAGACAATAGACGATACGCTTTACGACGCGTTTGGGCAGCGCAAAATTGCTCAATTTTTTACCCAGCAGAACAGCTACTGGGTGGTCCTCGAGGTGGACCCTCGTTTCCAACTCGATCCCAATGCACTCGACCTGATTTACGTGCCATCGACGACGGGGAAACAGGTACCTTTAAGTGCTCTTGTTGAACAGCGGCGCACAGTGCGCTCGCTTTCAGTCAGTCACCAAGGGCAGTTTCCGGCGATCACCCTCTCCTTCAATCTTGCCGCTGGCGTCGCTTTGGGAGAGGCTGTTGAGGCGATCGAGAAGGTGAAGCGCGACCTCGGTGTACCGGCAACGTTAATCAGCACCTTCCAAGGCAACGCCCAGGCCTTTCAAGATTCGCTCCGTACCCAACCGCTGCTGATCCTGGCCGCCTTAATCGCGGTGTACATCATCCTCGGAGCCCTCTATGAGAGCTTGATTCACCCGATTACAATCCTGTCGACCATTCCGTCTGCTGGCGTCGGTGCGCTTCTGATTCTGATGGCATTCAACTATGAGCTCAGCGTCATTGCCTTGATCGGAATTATTCTGCTGATCGGCATCGTCAAGAAGAACGCGATCATGATGATTGACTTCGCCATTCAGGCCGAAAAGACGGAAGCGATCTCTCCTGAAGCCGCAATCTATCAGGCTGCAGTGAAGCGCTTTCGTCCCATTATGATGACGACATTTGCCGCCCTACTTGGCGCGATCCCCCTGGCGCTAGGTCATGGTACCGGTTCAGAAATCCGTCAACCGCTCGGCTACGCTATCGTCGGCGGGTTGCTCCTGTCGCAATTCCTGACGCTCTATACGACCCCTGTCGTCTACCTCTATCTTCACCGATTCACACGCAAAAGGACGTCAGGGCGCGCCGAGCCCGCCGGGCAACTGACGATCGCCGCCGAATGACTTCGCTGGTGGCGGAAGACGACGCACACCCCGGTTGTGGTCGCCGTTCGTGCCATCGAAGACCGCAGATGCGGTCTCCCCCGCTGCGGTCGAGGTAGGTGCGCACAAAAAGCGATTACGCCGATTTCGCTCTCCCAACCGGGCGACGTTTGAGTGCTTCTGTCGCCTGGCCGAGCAGCCTGAAGCACTCCTCATGCTGCAAGCCCTTGTTGAGTCCAGGCCCGAGATGGCGAACGCCCCAACGTGCGAGCGCCAATACAGCCACGCCCAGTTCACGTCCTTGATCCGTCAGCTCATAGGCAGCTCGCGGAGGGTGATCAGAATAGAACCGCCGACGCACCAAGCCATGGGCCTCGAGCGTCTTGAGGCGGCTTGAAAGCACATTAGGGGCAATCCCAGGAAGACGCTCCTGGAAGTCCTGAAAGCGCATGGCGCCGGTGAGGAGGTCGCGCACCAGCAGCAACGTCCACCGAGAACCGACAATGTCAAGCGTTCGAGCAATGGGACACGCTTGGCCAAGGTTAGTCTTTGCCATCTCGAGCCTTCTTCCTTCAGTAATGCTAGTCACTTGCCGGCCAATAGCCCCTACATAAGCTAATTCAACTTTGCTAGAAAGGGCTGCAGAGCTGGGAAGCCCAAGGCCATCCAAGCTGGAGCGACGCGCTCGCTCGCCTACTCCGTCAGGGTTCCCCCGGTTGCAAGGCTGAACGGGCCCCGCGATCTTGAGCGCGTTTGCTTGGTTGCTCGTGGCATCGGTTAACCAGTGGTCGCGAGCAGGCCGGAGTCGTCCGGGATCAGTATCGGCTCGACGCCCTTCCGCCACACCTAACACACAGATGATAACTATCATATATACAAAGCCAACTTCGGCGACAGTGCAGCGCAATTAGCCGAGTACCCAATCTAGAGACGAGTACGTGAATATGCGTCGCATTGTAGTAACAGGTCTGGGTGTAGTGTCCCCGCTTGGCTGCGGCACCGAATTGGTCTGGTCACGCCTGCTCTCGGGACGTTTCACATTTGCCCGCATGGGCGGAAGCGCTCCCCACGCGCGTCGCCGGAATATTACCGAGTAAAGCCGAGGATGCCGATGGAGGTTTCGATCCGGATCTCGTAGCCTCTCGCAAGGACCAGCGAAAAATGGATCGGTTCATTCCGTCGCTTTGTTTGCGGCGGCGGAGGCCGTCGCGCAGGCCGGCTGGACGCCAACCAGTATCCGCGCCTCCGAGCGAATGGCCACGGTTATTGCATTTGGCATCGGCGGATTTCCGGCGATCACGGAAGCTGTGCGCACGACAAGAGTGGCGTCCGCCGTCTCTCACCTTTCACCATTTCCTCATTTCTTGTAAACCTCGCGGCCGGGCCACATCACCATTCAATATGGCTTCAAGGGTCCGATCGGCGCGCCGGTGACGGCATGCGCTGCCAGCGTGCGGGCCATTGGTGATGCCGCGCGCTTGATCAGGTCAGGGGAAGCTGACGTCTCGATCTGTGGCGGAGCTGAGCCTGCATCGATCTCGTCAGTCTTGGACGATTCGCGGCCGCGCGTGCGCCTTCGACGGGGTTCAACGAAACGCCGACCCGGGCGTCCCGACCATTCGACCGTGACCGAGACGGCTTCGTAATGGGTGAAGGTGCAGGTATTCTGTCATTGAGGATCTCGAACACGCCCTCGAACGCGGCGCAACGCCTCTCGCCGAGATCGTGGGCTATGGCACGACTGCGGACGCCCATCACATCACCTCTGGGCCCGAAAATGGAAATGGCGCCAGGCTGGTAATGGAGACAGCGTTGCGTCAGGCATAGCTGCAGTCCGGTGACGTGCAGCATCTCAACGCCCATTCGACATCCACGCCGGTCGGCGACATTACAGAGCTGGAAGCGATCAAGGCAGTCTTTGGCTGCGACGGACGAATTGCAGTTAGCGCGACCAAGTCAGCAACTGGGCATTTGCTTGGAGCGACTGGCAGCCTTGAGGCGATCCAGATTGCACCGCCGACAATCAACCTGGACAACCGCGACCCGCGGCGCAAGGCGTCGACCTCGTGGGGGAGGCGCGTCGCTTCAGATGGCCAAAGTGGCTTTGGATTTGGGGCGTTAATGCCAGCATTATCTTTCGACGCTGGACGTAAGATCGCTCCACCAGCTGCTAGGTATCATCTTTGATGGGGATCCGAATGCCGCAGTGAAGCTATTCTCTCAAAGGGGCTTAACGTATCCCTTGATGTGATTTTCAATCGTTTCCTGGGTTCTCGACCAAGCGGGCATAGCTTTCTGAAGCTTACTTCTACCGTGCTTGTTTAATTTCAGGACTTTTTCCCGTGCGTCGCCCCTACACGAAGTTGCATCAATCCATCCCGCCTCGATGAGCAACTTCACGTTCCGCGACACCGTCGTTTGATCCAAGGCGAGCTCGTCGGCTAATTCCCTCACCGTAGCTCTGCCGAGGCGAGCTAACTCCCTCAGCGTCGAAAACTGAGTGATACGAAGCTTCTGCGGGCGAAGCGCCTCGTCGTATATTTTCGTGAAAAGGTTGGAAACTCTCCGCACCTGCGTACAATAACAATCCGTATACACTTTTCTCATTAGAAGTCCCCGCGCAGGGATACGCTATCTAAACAGACAGCGGCATCACGTATCCGGCTGGCCCGCAAGATGGCCGCATGCATATCAACCGGGAAGTCAGCTTATGCGACGGCGAAGGTCCGCTAGGAATCTCGGCAGCTGGCAGGCGCACCGCGCAACATGCGTACCGAGGCAATCCTGTCCGCCAGCACATACCGTACAAGTTCGCTGAACGATGTAAAGGAAATGACTGTCCCGAACGCATTCTCCTCAGCATCCTGCGCTGATTTTGAAGGTGTCCAGGAGACAATTGCAAGATCTGGAGCGCTCATTGGCGTCTTGTGTACACTCAAACACAGTAAACAGGCGGCTTGGCATGCCCTCGCCGCTTGGTGATGTCACGAACTCCAGAAGCTCGCTATCACCAATCTGCGTCGTGTAGCAATGAGCGCATGCTAGCGTTCGTACATCGCGCGGACCGCGCTCCTGACGAGACGTCGCACAGTGATCGCTCCAGCATCAAGCTGTCAGGCCTGCTATTGCCGCGTCGAAGATGTTCTGATCGGGATCTTCGAAGGCTCGAGTTGCCTTTCAAGGTCCGCAACCCGCCGCTCAAGGTCGCTGTGTGGATCAAAGTTCAGCGCTTCGTCAAACCGCCGAACGCCTTGCCAGAGCCGCCTAAGGAAGCTCGTGTCCTGCGATCCTTGAGTCTTACTCGAGTCTGTCATCTTATTAAGCCTTCCTTTTGGGTGGATTGCCCCAGGGGCTCACCTTTTGGGGACGGCGCCCGACTTGGGCTAGGCCCAGGGTATCTCGCGATGAAGCTCCTTGTATCTGTTATGCTTGGACTACTGCGGACTTCACTTCACTCCCAAGGCCACGACGCATAAGGTCGAACGCCATGATGTGACTCGCACCCGAAATGCCGACGCCATAGAACGGGATCAGCGCCATCGGCAGCGTCTCGATGCCGGACATCCGGGGGTCGTCGAGAAGAAAGAAGGTCAGCCCCGTACCAACTGCCACGACAAAGTCAGCGAACCCAAAGATGTGAAAGGCCAAGTACCGGTTGCGGGTCTTAGGCAGTAACATAACCCCGAGGGCCATCAGCCCCGCGATGAGGTCACCCCACCCAGCGTTTCGAACAAAGGCTTCGGGGAGGAGATTCTGTGCCCCGTACCAGAAAAACACCAGCGCGGCCGCTATGCGCCAGACATGAAAACCTGTGAGCGACCGCAAACCGATGGCTTCGATGTAGCCACGGAAAGCACTCGATGTTGCATAGACAATCACAGGCACCACAACGCCCAGCGCAATAACGCCGGCAAGGATCACCGGGTAAACGCCCTGATAGACTCCTGTCTCGGCGGCGACGATGACGGCCAATCCCCAGATGACCAAAACACTAAGCAGGACGACCTTCGCCCGACGTTGGATCTCCCGACCCATGCTATTTCTCCATTTTATGTGTAGTTACACCATGTCAGATTGAAAGAGCACGCCACGGGAGAGTGAGATCATGCAGTTTCATCTTATGGACATTCGATGTGATTGCGGCGGGACCGATACCAGTTCCGTTACCATCGCAACACATCACTCTTATTATAAGAGTTATATTTTCGAAATGCAAGCGGCATGTTGGCTCAAGGGCTGACAAAGCGTGAACCTCGATCTCCCGTCGGAAATAAAACCAGAACGTCAGCTATTCTGGCGAGGAATATCCCGTCAGCTCTATTCTGACAGTTCGGGCACGATCCAATTAACCCCACTAACTCCCCTGACTAAAGAGGCGCTCGCGGAAGCGACTTGGCGTCTCTCGGGGCAAAGCGTGATAGGCATCGACACCGTACTTGAATTAGGTGTCCTGCCGGTGGCGCTGGTCGCCAAGCATTTAACCAGCGGTCAGGTTGCGCGACGCGGCTCAGGGCACGCTGACCTCAGCGCCTGAAGGACGCCGGGCCATTGTTACCACGTCCGTGAACATCACCGTCGCAACTCAGCTGCGTGGATCGCTTCGCGACGATCATATCTGAGATATTGGTCTTTTTATCAGCTCCGCTCATGGCACGCCCGCCGCAACGAGCGAAGCGAACGCAGTGCGCAGCTCAGCCTTTCTTCACGTGACAACCGGGGCAGCCGGCCGCGCGCGCCTCAGCAACTGGCGAAGCGAAAGGGCATGCAAGACGAAGGAACTGGGGACGGTGAAGGCTGGAATGATGGCTGAGGGATAGGTGAAATTTGTAAGGTTTGGATGATCGAGGGCAAGACGCTGAAGCGGCCCAGGCGATGTAAGGGCACCTAAGGTGACTGCCAGTATCAGGTCTCCGATACCGAATAGATTCCAAAGCAACGCCGCCCGCGCGCTGCCCGGCTGGCCGCTCGCCAACGACGCCGCGACCGGAAGAGCCGCTAGACCCGTGATGACGTCACCCGTGCCGGCAGGCAACGCGAAGGCGCCGGGCACGGCTCCCGACGCCCAGCCCACTAAGAAAGTAGCACCGACCACTCGATAGAACTGTATGCCGATCAGCCAAGTGAGCGGCATCGCATCGAGCAGTGCCCCAACCCGGCGTGAACGCCATAATAGCACGATGGCGATTGGAGCCGGAACGACAATCATGAGCAGTAGCAATGGAATTGGAACTGCGCCAGGCCGAAGCAGGCCGTTAGCCACGATCACCCACGCACTCGCATGCCAAAGCGTCAGCGGGACTGCGATCGCCAACCAGGTCTGCATCCGCTCCGCCCCGGTCAGGGACGTGCGGGCAAGTCCTGCCCAAGCTCCGCCAAGCAGCAAGAGATGTACCACGATACGAGCGACGATGAGCGACAGACCCGAGCGCTGAATTTCTGGCGCAGCGATGATGGCTACGAGCCAGAGACTCGCGGCGACGGCGCTGCCGGCAAATGCAAGCATTGGGTTGTTGCTGGAAAGACCGGTGTTGTTGAGCGTCACTGTCAGACCTTCTCGTTGGTCAAAATCGATCATTTGTTGCCACGGCAAGCCCCGCACCGATCAGGTCCGGTTGGTCGCGCTAGTTAGAAGCGGAAAATCGCCGCGCGGCGCATTTATTACTCTTATAACAAGAGTCAATGGCAAGCTGCTTATTAATTTGTTCGCCAGGAAACGGATCTGGCGTGCGCCCTCATTGAACCGGCGATGCTTCGGCCCGGCAGCGCGCGCCCCGTCGCGACAGCAGCGCGTCTGTTCTCAACTTCGCCGCGGTCTAGAACGGGATTTGTAGCTCCAGCGCCGGCTCGGGTTCAAAAGACGAGGAGAATGCGGGGATTAGAATCAAACAACGACGGGCAGCTCGATTGGTCGCTCTAAGAAACGTCGGCACAGCCCTGGGTCCAAGTGACAATTGTTGTTTTCAAGAACCATATTGAATTCACTATTGTATGAACATAGCATAGCTCTTATAATAAGAGTATTAACTTTCTCGCGAAGGAAAGGGTCATGCGGTCGAAGAGTTTCGAGGGAATGGTATGCCCGATCGCCGGCGTCATGGCGGCGATCGGCGACCGCTGGGGTTTGCTGATTCTTCGCGATCTCGTCTTCGGTCTCAGCCGATACGAGGATTTCCGACAATCGTCCGGCGTGACCAACGCAACACTCTGTGACCGGCTGAAACACCTAGAAACCAATGGCCTCATCGAACGGCGGCGCTATCAGGTAAATCCCGAACGGTTTGAATACTCTTTGACTCAGATGGGCTGGCAGATCGCGCCTGTAATGCCCATCCTCGCTCAGATCGGGGACCGTCTTGACGTCTCGGGCGCTTCAGCGCCGCCATTGAAATTTGTGAATCGACGGACCGGGGCCGACACAGGCTGGAGTTTCATTGATCTGGACACTGGCGAACAGCTGAACGCCATGGATGTAGCTATCAAGGAAGGTCCCGGCGCAGACGATCTGGTCCGTTGGCGGTTATCCCACGCCAAGCGTCGAGAAAAGGACGGCGATGCAGTCATGCCGTGAAGCCGTACCCCACTCTGCCCTCGCAGAACATGGCCTAGCGGTGGAGCTGCTCCCTGACGCGCTCGAGGATCTCGTTCGACAACGGACTGCCTGACGTGACGCGCGCCAGCGTCATCGCACCGATCATGGTGGATAGCGCGTCGATTGCGTCTCCCCGCGCCGTGGAATTTACTTCGCCTGACGCGAGGACAGTCAAGAGCTCCTCGAGAGCCGCTGTCGCTGCCGCTCTGATGTCATCGCCTGACCGGGCCAATTCGCTCCCTAGCGCGGCGAAGGGGCAAATTGGAGTCGCCGCGTCACGATGGGCGGTAGATAGATAGACATCAACTGCGGCATTGATGCCCCCCTTCGCCATATTCCGCGTGATAGCGGCGATAATCTTGTCGCCGGCGTTGGAGAGCGCCTCGGCGACGAGTTGCTCCTTATTGCGAAAATGTCGGTAGAAGCCGCCATGCGTGAGCCCAGCAGCCTCCATTACATCAGCCAGACTTGTTTCCGCGATTCCTGTTCTCCGGATGTAGTCCGCGGCGGTTGCCACGATCGCTTCCCTGGTCTCTGCCGCTTCCTTTTTCGACTTTCTCAACGATTCAACCCCTGCCCGTCACGGCCGGCAAAGGCCTTGACAATTTAGATGACAATGGACATCTATATATTAGATGTCGCACAACATCTAAATTAGCGCAAAGCGATTTGTCGTCAATAGGAGGCACCTTTGCGATCGCTGCTCCGGATGGAGTGCCAGGGAGGACTAGGCATGAAACAACGTATCCTTGTTACCGGGGCCACCGGCGAGACCGGCCGCTACACGAGCGAAGCCTTGATCAAATCGGGCTTCCCGGTTCGTGCGCTTGTACATAAAGTCGACGAACGTTCGGAAAAGCTCAGAGCAACTGGCGCCGAGGTCATCGTCGGAGACCTGCTGGATTTCAATGCAGTTCGCGAAGCATTGAAGGGCGTAAAGCGAGCCTATTTCGTCTTTCCGATTAGGCCGGGGCTGATCGACGCCACGGCGTATTTCGCTCAAGCGTCCAAAGAGGCCGAGCTCGATGGCATCGTCAACATGTCTCAAATATCGGCCCGCGAAAACTCGAAGAGCCAAGCAGCGCGCGACCACTGGATCGCAGAACGGGTTTTCGATTGGTCCGGCATACCGGTCAGCCATATCCGGCCGACCTTCTTCGCGCAGTGGCTTACCTATCCCCACAACCGCAAGCACATTCTGGAACGCGGCGTCATCAGTCAGCCGCTCGGCAATGGACGGCACGCGCCCATCGCCGCCGAGGACCAAGCGCGTTTCATCTCCGCGATCCTCGCCGATCCAAAGCCGCACATGGGCAAGACTTATCCGCTGTTTGGACCGGTCGAAATGGATCAGGCCGGCATCGCGGCGGCCGTCAGTGAAGTGATTGGACGACCGGTCACCTACGATCCGATTTCAATTGATACCTATCGCCAACGGCTCGAGGCCATGGGAATGATGCCAGCCTTTCTGATTCAGCATCTCTGCGCGGTAGCGCAGGATTATCAGGACGGCATCTTTGCTGGGAGCGACGAAGCTATTGGACAGGTGACCGGCAAACCGCCTATGACGGTTCAGCAGTTCGTGACTTCTCATATAAGCCTCTTCAACCACAAGCCAGGGTAACAGGCGGCCGATGACGCCGTCAGTGCAGTATCTGTTTCGACAGCGAAGTCGCTTGTGAAGGGCATCACCGGCCAGGGTAATCTTTCATTTCGGAGATCGCCCTGGCCTGCGATAGCAATTGGCCGACGGCTTCGACATCGCTTCAACGGCTTGCACTCACCTCTCCGTCCCTTCAAGCTCATTCGTCCAAGATCGCGACGGCCCTGGTCCAGCCCGCGGACGCTCTGTGGATCTTCACCGGAAAGCAGACAACCTGGAATCCGTCGGCGGGTAGAACTTCGAGATTGTGCAGCTTCTCGAGATGCGAATACCCGATCTCCCGGCTGGCGCGATGTCCTTCCCAGATGAGTTCGGGTCCTGCGCCCGCCTCAAGCTTTCGCTTGGTGTGGGAGAACGGCGCATCCCAACTCCATCCGTCCGTGCCGACGAGACGTATGCCCTGCTCCAGCAACCATATCGTCGCATCTTTTCCCATTCCGCAACCGGCATCGACGTAATCGGCTTCTCCATACCGCGATCCGGCACGGGTGTTGACAACAACGATCTCGAGCGGGCGAAGCCGGTGACCGACGCGCTTCAGCTCTGCCTGGACGTCGGCTGGTGTGACGACGTAGCCGTCCTCGAAGTGGCGGAAGTCAAGCTTGACGGCTGGTTGAAAGCACCATTCGAGCGGAAGCTCGTCGATGCGCATGCTCGCCTCGCCACCGGGCTTCAGGGCATGGTTCATTGAGGAGAAGAAATGGTAGGGCGCGTCCAGATGGGTGCCGTTGTGGGTCGTGATCTCGCACCTCTCGATTGCCGCGTACTCCCCTTGCGGCAGTTGGTCTACCCCGATGCCGAAATATTCGGCGATGCCCGAGGCGGTGGCGTGATGATCGAGATAGTCGATCTTTGGCGACGCGCGCGGAGGATCGCTCGCGATGCCGGTTTGGAGCGCGACGGAGATATCGATCAGCTTACGTGCCATTTCTGCTTTGGTCCTACTGAGATAACGCTGGAATGATCTGTCCGCTGCATTCGCCGAATCCGATCGACACGTAACCGGACCGCTCGGCTCTGGCACGGAAGACGACAGTGTCTCCATCTTCCAGCCAGGTGCGCCGTTCACCGTTCGAAAGGACGACCGCGTCCCCGGAGGCGACAATCTCAGCAAGGCATGCCCGGCTTTCGTCAATCGGCCCCGAGACCGTTCCACTGCCGATCAAATCACCAACCTGAAGATTGCATCCGTTGCTCGTGTGATGAGCAACCATCTGTGCTACCGTCCAGTACATGTCCCGAAAGTTGGCATTTGCCACACGATCCGGATCGAGGCCCTTGGAACGCATGTCCTCGGTCTGAATGAAGGCCTCCATTTTCAAATCGATCCCACCGTGGCGCTGGTCCGTTTTGGAGTGCAGATACTTCAAGGGTGCAGGATCTCCGATCGGCCGCTTGGCGGCCCCGACGCGGAAAGGTCGTAACGCGTCGGAGGTGACGACGAACGGCGAGATCGTCGTCGACAGAGACTTGGCCAGAAATGGCCCAAGCGGAAAGCTTTCCCAGCGCTGGATGTCGCGTGCGGACCAGTCGTTGAGAAGACAGAAGCCGAACACATGGTCCCCTGCCGCGTCGATGCCTAACGGCTCGCCCAGTGCATTTTCCTTTCCGATGAAAGCACCCAGTTCAAGCTCGAAGTCGAGGCTCTCACATGGACCGAAATGCACCTCGCCATCCGAACGCCGCCTCTGACCGAGCGGACGTCTGATGGGCTCGCCGCTGATCCTGACCGAACTCGCTCGACTATTGTAGGCAATTGGCATATAGCGGAAGTTGAGCGGCACCGGGTTGTCCGGGCGAGAGAGCCTCCCTCCGCGCTCGGTATGAAACAGCGACGTAAAAAAGTCGGTGAAACCCCCAATCGCCGCAGGCAGATGAAACTGCGCGTCCCGCCGGGAAACCAGAAGCTCGGGGGCGTGGCTTGCTGCACCATCGTTGTCCATGAAGAGCATTTCGGACAGGCGATGACGCAAGGACGTAGCCGATGACCCGGCCATAGCGATGATCGGGTTCAGGCTGGCTCCCGTGCAAGCACGGATGGCTTCTCCGGCGCGGCCGTCGAGAAGCCGCAGATCGACCGCGGCATTCAGATCGAGGATCTCTGTGCCAATCGCCACTCCAGCACGTTTTGATTCGCCGGGACGACCAAACATGCAGAATGGAAGGTTCTGGATAGGAAAATCGGTCGCTCCGTCGTTGGCGCTTGGGACCCAGCTCATTCGGTCGGAATCGTGAGTGAAGTCGAAATGGGTCGTCGTCACCGGAGGTACCTTTCCAAGTTTCGCGACGCTCGGCCCGGCAGAGCAGCCGCGTCCATCGACGCCGCGGACGGCGACAACTCGTTACCGAGCGCCGGACTGACGAGCACGGCGATCATGCTGATAGCGCCAATCCCGACAAGGTAGAGCGCGATCGGCCAAGACGATTGGGTCCAAAGGAACAGGCTGGACGCCAGCAGCGGTGTCAAACCGCCGATCAATCCGGAGGCGATGCCATAGGACAGCGATATCCCGGTAAAGCGCACCTGCGTATCAAAAAGGCGGGACGTGTAGGCCGGCAACACAGCGAACAGCGCGCTGATGCCCACCATCGCCAATGTAATTCCGAGTCCGATGCTAAATGCGGTCCCGCCGTCGATAAACTTGAAGAACGGGAAGCTGAACACAGCGGTCCACAGCGCTCCAAAGAACGCAACCGGCTTCAACCCAATTCGGTCGGCGAGAATGGCGAAGACGGGCAGCATGATCAGCTCGAAGAAGGAACCGATCAGGACTGCATTCAAGACGACCTGGCGGGGCGCTCCGACCGTCTGGGTCGCGTAGGAGACGACGAAGATCGCCTGCACGTAGAAGGCGACCGTCGTGCAGAGCACGACGCCGCCGCCGATCAAAACGCTCTTCATGTCCTTCTTCAGCACGGTCTTGATCGGCGCCGCGACGATCTGGCCACGTGCTGCGGCTTCCACGAAGGACGGGCTTTCCAGAAGCTTGAGGCGGAAGATCAACCCGATCACGATCAGAACGGCACTTCCAATGAACGGGATGCGCCACCCCCAAGACATGAAATCGTCCTTCGGCATCAAGGCCAGCAGCGAGAAGGTTCCGGTAGACAGGAACAACGCAATCGGCGAACCCATCTGCGGGAAACTGCCGAAGATGCCCTCGCGCTTCTCGGGTGCATGTTCCACCGCGATCAATGCGGCTCCCGCCCACTCGCCTCCGAACGCGAGTCCCTGAACGCACCGCAACGCCATGAGCAGGGTTGGAGCGAAAATGCCGATCTGGGCGTAGCTCGGGACGAGACCAATGAGCACCGTCGCTCCGCCCATCAGAATGAGGGTCCAGACGAGCATCGACTTGCGACCGATCTTGTCTCCGAAATGACCGCAGATGATCCCCCCGAGCGGTCGCATAATCGCACCGGCGCTGAAGGTACCGAACGCGAGCAGCGTGCCCACCAGCGGATCGAAGCTCGGGAAAAAGATGGTGTTGAAGACCAGCGCCGTCGCGGTACCGTAGATGTAGAAATCGTACCACTCGATGCAGCTTCCAAGCAGGCTCGAGAACGCCGCCGTCACGGGCGTGCGTTGCGCTTTGACCGTTCCCATTCCCTTTTTACCCCCCGTTTTCGGCTTTTCCCGTGCATTTGTTTCGCAGCGCCTCCGCCGCCTGCCCGATGGCTCTAACGATGTCTTCGTAGCCGGTGCAGCGGCACAGGTTGCCGCTGACGGCGCGTCGTATATCGGCTTCGGTCGGCGAAGGGTTCGCCTGCAGAAGGTCGATCGCAACCATGATCATGCCCGACGTGCAGTAGCCGCATTGGAAGCCGCTGCAGGCCACGAAGGCGTCCCGCAATTCATCGGCGATCGCGTGGCGACTGCCTTCGATCGTCACGATGTCGCTGCCTTCGGCGGACACCGCCAGTACCAAGCAGGATTTGACGAGGCGTCCGTCCAACACGATGCTGCATGCTCCGCAGTCGCCGGTAAGGCAGCCAATGCGGGCGCCCCTGGCTCCGCAATCTCGAACCGCTTCAATCAGCAAGGCGCGCGAATCGATCTCCGCCTCGACCGGCTTGCCGTTCAGGACCGCGCGGAACCTTTCGATCATCGCGCCCCTCTGCACTGCTCGAGCGCGCGCAGAACGATCGAATGCGCGACGCGCCGCCGATAGCCGGGTCCGGCCAGTTCGTCAGCCAACTCCTCGTGCGGAGACACGATGGCACAAAACCTCGCGAAGTCCCCCAGTTCGTCAGCGCTGGCATTCGTCGGCAATGTGGCTTCTGACAGAATCGGGATCGCGGTGGCCGCGCCGAGCGCGACGCGAGCTCGGTCACCTTCGACGATCGCCGCGGCCGTCATGATTGGCCAAGATCCCGTGCTGAACTTGAGCTTGTAGTAACCCCATCGGGCCGAATGGATCGCCTTCGGCAAGATTATCGCCGTGAGCATCTCGTCCGGACGGCGGGTCGTGGCGAAGCTTCCCCGGAAAAAGTCGGTGGCCTCGACGTCGCGATCGCCTTTGGTGGACCGAAGGCGAAGGCGGGCACGAAGGGCAATCAGACAGGCCGGCACGTCGGACGACGGATTGCCGTAGCAGGCGGAACCTCCGATAGTGCCCTGCCCGGTGATCGAGATGCCGCCGGTGATCCCCGAGGCCATCGATGCCAGTAGCGGCAGATGGGTCGAGACGAGCTGGGACCGCAATATATCGGCGTAGGTCGCACGCGCGCCGACCAGAACTTCGTCTTCAAGTTCCGAGATCGAAGCGAGGCCGAGGTGCTTCGGATCGAGAACGACCTTCGGCCGGTGGGCCGCGAAGGTCATGTTGGGGATCAACCAGGTGCCACCGCCGAGGACGGCGCAGTCGCTTCCGGCGTCCTTGAGAATCCCAACCGCTTCGTTGATCGTGCGCGGCGCGCGGTATTCGAACCGATGCTGGATCACGGCCACTCCCGCGCCAAGAGCTCGACGATGACATCGGGTTTGCAAGGCATGCGATTCAGGTGGCGGCCGCGGTTTCCAAGCGCGTCCGCCACAGCGTTAGCGATTACCGCCATTGCGCCGCCGAATCCCGACTCGCCTGCGCCCTTGACCCCGAGCGGATTGAAGGGACTCGGCGTACAACGATGTCCGACGCGGAAGTTGGGAAGGTCGGTGGCGCGGGGAAGCACGTAGGACTTGAAACGGTTGGTCCTGGTCCGCCCGTCGGCGTCGTGGAGAAGCTCCTCCCAGAGGGCCGCGCCGATGCCCATCGCGACGGCACCCTTGAATTGTCCTTCGACCAGCCCCGGATTGATGACAACTCCGCAGTCATGGATCGCACTGTAGTCCAGCACGGCGACGCAACCGGTCGCCTCATCCACTTCGACCACCGCGGCGTGAACACCGTAGGGAAACGACGGATAGGAGCTGATCCTTCCCCATTCATCAGGAGTATGTCGGATGTTATCCGAACGATAAGTGCGGGTCACTTGCAGCGGCAGCTCAACGTCGATGGCGGTCGAGTACGCTTGGGTGTAGATCGTCGTTACAGCTTTTGCGAATGGTAGCGAGCGCTCAATATCGCCGTGCACCGCGATTCGGCCGTCGGCGAATTCGATTTGGCTCCGCTCGGCCTGCAGTAGCACAGCGGCGCAAAGCGCGACACGGTCGCGTAGGTCTCGAGCGGCGAGAACCGATGCGGCTCCGCCGAACATCAGGCTGCGGCTACTGGTGTTACCACCACCGAACGGCGTGGTGTCGGTATCGCCCTGCGTGACCGACACGTGATCCGGATGGATGCCGAACACATCGGCTACCAGTTGCGCGATTCCCGTTTCGTTGCCGCTGCCGGGTGATGTGACGCTGGTCGCGACCCTGACGGTACCGGTCGGGTCAATCGTCACCATCGAGGTCTCGAAACCCGACGGCATAGATCCGGGGAACGAGGCACCTTCTGGCGTCAGTTCGAACGCGTAGCCGATGCCGATCCTCCGTCCGGAGCCTTCGGCTGCTACTTTCTTCGAAAGCCAGCGTTCTCGATCGAATAGCACGCTCAACTGGTCCAATGCGCCTTCGTAGTCGCCGCTGTCCAAGTTGAGACCCGATGGCAGCCGGTGCGGAAAGGCATCTTTGGGTATGAGGTTGCGCCTGCGAACTTCCAGCGGATCAATCCCAAGTTCCACCGAGATAAGCTCTATGGCGCGCTCCATCACGACATTCGCGGTCTCCTTCCCATAGCCCCGGACCCCCTGCCATGGCGGCTTGTTGGTGGTCACGACTTGAGAGTCGATGGCAACATTGGGTAAGTTGTAGACAGTCGGAAAGACGGTGGGCGTCACGAACGCCATCAGCCAGCCGCCGCCGGCCCCGATTGCGCCGACGTCGGCACGAACGAAATTGCGGAACGCGACGATCTTGCCATCTGCTCGCGCGCCGATCTCGAATTCGTGGATCTGCTCGCGCGCGTTGGCGAGGAAACATTCCTCCCGGCTTTCGAGAAACGCCACGGGCCGTTCGAGCAGGCGGCTCAGGACTGAGACGATCACCTCCTCCGGATGGCCGACCATCTTCAGGCCGAACGTGCCGCCCATCGCAGGCGCGACCACGCGGATCTTGGTCTCCGGCAGATCGAGCGCTTGCGAAAGGAGCCAGCGGGTCGGATGCGGCTGCTGCATCGTACCTTGCAAGGTCAGCCGATCGGACCTCGTGTCCCAGTCCGCCACGTAGCAGCGGCACTCCATCGGAGCGGTCGTCGCCGATCCGAAGCTCATAGAGCCTCTGACGACGCGATCAGCATCCCTCATCGCGGCATCAACGTCACCCTGTCGGATCTTGTCCTGGAAGACGACGTTGGTCGACCACGCGCTGCGCGCCTTCGAAGCGGAGGGATCCGCACCCCTCCTGGCGTCGAGAACGGCGTCCAAGGGTTCGTAGTCGACCTTGATCAACCCTCTGGCGGCTTCCCCGTCGCCCTGCCGTTCGGCCACCACGGCGACCACCGGCTGACCAACGTAGATTGTTTCATCGATCGCGAGGCACCAGACGTCGATGGGCCCGGGAAACCGTTCGCGCGGGACCCGCGTCGGCATCGGCTTCGAGAGGGTCCGCACCTCCGCCCCCGTCAGGATGGCGACGATACCCGGCGTCCGTTTGGCTTGCTCCGCGTCGATGCTGCGTATCGCGGCGTGCGCATGCGGACTTCTGAGCAGGGAGACGTACAGGGTTCCAGGACGGATTAGATCAGCCGCGTAGTCGACCGTACCGCCGACGAATCGCTGGGCGTCCTTCTTCGCGAGGCTTGCGCCAACCCAGCGCCCCTGACTAAGAAGATGCCCCTCCGCGCCGTCACCGGTTGTCGTGCGCGTACCTTTGGTCGATGGATGCCCCAACCTTCGATTTCCTCACCTAGAAACCGGATCATTAATTAAACATGAATTTAAAACATCAATTTAGATTTGGTCAATAGCAAATCAACCCGATCCTTCGCTCGGGCAGGACGGAAGATCAGCTCTGACGACGCTTCGACGACCGGTCGGCGCGCGCCTCCGGATGGAAGTCGGCGGCGTCGGGGTCGTTGGCCATACCGGCAACACAGAAATCCAGCATCGCGCCGGCGAGATCGGCCGCGCTCCGGGCTCGAACCTTGCCGCCCGAAAGGTGCGCAGTGCGGTCGAGTATACCCGTATCGGCGACAGTGTAGACCACGGAGCCGATCATGAATACGTAGCGCCAGAAGAAGAACTTGGCGTCCACGTGCGGACACGCCTCGGTGATTGCCCGGATGAAGCGCCTAGCCATCGGGTCGAAATGAGCGGAAATGATCGTCTGAGTGACTTGGGAGGGTGCCAACCGGTGCTGAAGGATCATTCGGGCGAAAAGCCTACCGCTCTTGCCGTCGAGATAGGGCCTGATAAATATTTCCAGAATAGCTCGGAGATCCGGAGACTTGCCGGCCTGCTTCGCTGATTCCAGACATTCGTCGAGGTCGCGGATGCGCCGCTCGTTGAGGCGCGTGGAGAGCTGGTCGAACACGGAATGGACGAGGTCCGACTTCGATCCGAAATAGTAGCTGACCGCGGCGACATTGACCTTCGCGCGCGAGGTGATGTCCCGTAGGGTAGCCTTTTCCATCCCCATTTCCGCGAACACGTGCTCGGCCGCAGCAACGATCCGGTCCTTTATCTCCTGATCCCGTTGAGGACTGACTACCCGCATTTTTGCTTCGCCCGCCTTTTTACAGACCCGTTTTTAAACGAGATTTGAAGAAAGCGAAATCTTCCGCCGATCGCTTAGTCCAAAACGTCGTTCTCAACGGCGAACGTCCTCGCCAAACCAACGTGAAGGCACGCGGGGCTGCGCGCGCAGTGCGCTTCCCCGTTTCCGCAAAATACCTGGCGCGGTCTCTTGGCGCCTGACGCAATCCACCAACCTATCGCCCATATCGCGTCGGCCTTTTTCCTTGGCGAGACCGCTCCTCGGACGTACCCTTGTGAGACACGATCCGGCCGCCAACGGCCAGTGGCGTCAACATCCGGTGCGGGACGTCAAGAGCGCGCGTTACGGGATCCTCGCGGAGATCAAGTTCGGCGCCTGGACCATTGCTGATTATGACGTCGCTTGGGACCACGGTAATTTTGCAGCGGGGACAGGCCCCCTCGGAAGACAGTTCCGTCCCGCAGGCCGCGTGTAAAAAGAGCCGCCGACGTCCGCCGGTCGAAGTCAAATGCGTGTCACCCCAGGCGGCCATCGAAAACAGGATTGGCCATAGCGTTACGCCGCGCTCCGTCAGGAGATAGTCATACTGGCGCGGCCCGCACTTTTTCTTACGAAGAATGCCTGCCGCGACAAGCTTCTCCAAACGCACGGTCAACACCCCTTTCGGAAGGCCGAGGTGATCGATGAAATCGCCAAAACGGCTTATGCCTGTGAAACAATCCCGCACGATGAGAAACGTCCATCGTTCGCCGAGCAGTTCAAGCACCCGCGCAACTGGACAATCTTGAGTCTCGTAGTCGGTACCTAGCGCCACGGGAAAATCCAGTTCTTCACGAATCGGATTCAGATTCACCGTTCTTTCAATAGACTAGATCGGCCCTCGAAGACAGCTCTCCTTTCATTCAGGCTTGCGCAAACGTGAGATATTGGTCTATTCATTGAACCAACTTATTTACCGGTTCACACACACGTCTCGTCTAACGCGAGGAAAACCATGCCAAAGCACCCCCTGGAGTTTCTCGCGGATGCCTTCGGGGTAGAGGCCGTCACAGGCATTCTTGAGGTCGCGCTCCGAACTCAGGAGACAACCGATTCCTCGCAGAGCCACACAAAGCGTCAGACGCTCTTCTATGCAGCACCGCGAATAGACCGACACGGCGACATCACAGGCCATGACAATGCGGCAGGCCGCACCTCAACCTTCCTGGGCACAACAGCGTTTTGCCAATGCTGTTTCCGTCCCCGCTTGGCCTTTGCAGCGCATTCGCGTTCAGCTGTCTAAGCTCGTCCTTCATACGGCCCCCTTAGAAAGGAGCTTATCATGGCCACCTCCATCGAAGCGTACGACAAGGCAATCATCAGCCGGCAACCCGGCTTCGACGAGCGCAAGGTCCGATCGGACTTCAGAAAGGTAATCCCTAACCTCAAGACGATTGTCGTGCACTGTTTTGACCCGCGCGTCACCGGTGGAATTCCGGTGGCGGTCGCAAAGGCTCTCCCTAGCCAGGTTTATCCCGGCGAGGTCTTCGAGTTTGTCGACGACGAGGGAAGGAAGCAAATCGGTTCGAATACCACGATCTTTCCCGTCATTGTTGCAGGAGGCCGCGCTAGCGGAAGTGCACAGCGTTCCATCACTGTCGCCTGCCACCTCTTCGACATCGACAATATCGTCGTCGTGCACCATACCGATTGCGGCGGGACGCACTTCACACCCGAAGGCATCGTCGAATCATTCAAGGAGGAATTCGGTCAGGACATCACCGATCTGTGGGATCCCGACGACATCTGTCTCGAGAATTTCACGCAGTCGCTAC
Organism: Bradyrhizobium australafricanum; assembly: GCF_020329495.1. NCBI lineage: Bacteria > Pseudomonadati > Pseudomonadota > Alphaproteobacteria > Hyphomicrobiales > Nitrobacteraceae > Bradyrhizobium > Bradyrhizobium australafricanum. Next base: position 74,248 of record NZ_JAGKJL010000020.1, read on the forward strand.
ATCGTGACGTGCGCAGCATCCGAAACTCGAGGGGCACGCCAAAACACGCAAATGTCTACGGATACCTTTACGATATTCAAACCGGCGAGCTGCATCTGGTCGAAGAAAACCGCGGTGACCCAACAGCCCCCCGCGGCCCAGCTTGGCGACAAAAGAACTCAATTATCTCACATTTGGCTGGATAGGAGCGTATGCCGCTATGTGAGTTCATGGCATTGGACTGAGGTCGAACTTTGCCGTGCTCAGAACGGCTTCGCAGACACGAACTCGACTGCCGCGGCTACCGCAAGTCGCTGGCACCTGATATGAGAACAGCACGTTCGGAATCGACATGTCGCGCCAAAGAGCGAGACTCGACATTTTCGGCATCCCCCACCGTTCAAGCGGTCAACTGGACTGCATCGGTCCCGGTTCTATTGCGCGCATATTTTCTTATTGAATGATCGCCCCGTACGCTTCAAGTCCGCTTACTTACCTCCGCCGGTAATCTGCACTAACATTGTGATCCTTCAGTGCCGGATTCGATCGACCAGCAAGGCCCGACGATGCCCATCCTTGATTTTAGCGAATGCAATTGTTTCGCAACCCGCAAGGCCGCGCGGCGCCTTACCCAGCTCTATGATACCAAACTTTCCCCCTGCGGCATCAAATCCACGCAACTGATGTTGCTGGCAACGATCGATCGCAAAAGCGATCTCACAGTAAACGATCTCGCGGCGGCTATGGTACTGGATCGCACTACGACTGGTAAAAATTTGAAACCGATGGAGCGCGATGGTTATCTGAGGTCTGCCGTCTGCAAGACAGACAGAAGGAGCCGTACAGTAGCCCTTACCGCCAAGGGCAAGGCACTGCTGACGCGTGCCTATCCTTTGTGGAAATCGGCCCACGAAGAATTTGAGCGAGTGCACGGGCCTGCCTTCGCACTCCGCTACCAACAGATGCTTCGCGAAGTGACCGAAGCATAAGCCCGCTATACAGACTTCATAGACGTCGATTTTGCCGAAATAGGAGCACATGCTCTTTTCTTTCAAGCGTGGGCGAATTATGATTTGTTAGACGTATTGGGATACGGACGAAAGGAGATCGACCATGGACGTGCAGGATTTTATTAGAGATCAAGTTCACGAGAACAGGATCGTGCTATTCATGAAGGGAACGCCGTCGTTTCCACAGTGCGGTTTCTCTTCTCAGGTCGTGCAAATCTTAGACCATCTCGACGCGACCTACACAACCTTTAATGTCTATGACTCGGACGAACTGCGGCAAGGCATTAAGAGATACTCAAACTGGCCTACGATTCCGCAGCTCTATGTGCGTGGCGAGTTCATCGGCGGATGCGACATTGTGCGCGAAATGTTTGAGGCGGGCGAACTTCAGCAGTTGATCGGCGCCGTTGCGGAAGAGCAGCCTGCGGCCGGCTAACATGACGCGTTTTCCAGCCCGATTACGTCCGGTCAACTGGGAACGACTAAGCGCGGCGTCTTCGCATATGCGCTTGTTTCAGTGATACGCGGCAAGAACTGCGCCATCAATCGCTCGGACCGAAATGCAGAAGATGGAAGCTCCGACAATTCACTATGATCGAATCGGCTTGCGCGATCGCTTAGTTGCCGTACTTGCGGCCGCTGGTTATGCAAACGGTCAAATTGAGCTGAAGGACCTTGCGGCACTGGACCAGTTTCACTCGCGCGGCTTGGAAGCGACGGTCGATCTCGCTAACGAGCTCGCGCTCGATGCCAATACTTCGGTAATCGATATCGGTTCGGGCTTGGGCGGACCTTCACGCTATCTCGCACATCGATTTGGCTGCAAGGTTCTTGGGATAGATATCAGCCCCTCTTTCGTTGAAGCTGCCACTTACCTCGCATCCCGAACGAACCTGAGCGATCGCGTTTCGTTTCAATTGGGAAATGCACTTTCACTTCCCTTCCCTGATCGCTTTTTCGACGTCGCCTGGACCCAACATGTCGCAATGAATATCCGCGACCGCGAACTGCTCTACGCCGAGGCCTTTCGGGTACTCAAGCCCGGCGGTCAGTTCGCGATTTATGACGTAGTAGCCGGAAGCGCTGGTCCCCTTATATTTCCTGTTCCTTGGTCGGCCTCGGAGGAGGGAAGCTTTCTGCTGTCTTCGGACGCGATGCAGGCAGTGCTTGATCGGGCGGGCTTCACAATCCAAAGCTGGAAAGATCGAAGCGAAGCCAGCGTGGCGTGGTTCAAAAAGCGCGCCGTCGCCGTGCAGCGCAGCCCCCTCGATCACAAATCGGCACTTGGGCTTGATATCGTGATGGGACCGGAGTTTCCGGTTATGTCGGCCAACCTTCTACAGAACTTGGAAGATGGCCGCGCAGGCTTGATCGAGACCGTACTGCGCCGACCGTGATCAATCGCCATGCTGCGCAGGCCACTCAGTTAGCTATTATCCAGATTGCAGCGGCCGTAGGCGCTGCGCCTGTCCGAGGTCAAGTCCCCTCTCGGCCGGATGGAATTCAGGCAATTAATCGCTTACCTGTCAGCACAGCCCGAGCGAGCATCTTCTGAAAATTGCTGTGATATGGCAGGATTGGAGGCTATCCTTCCAGCTTATGGAAGAGGATCTGATGGATCGCTTGGATGCGATGTCGACCTTCCTGGCCGTGGTCGAAGCCGGCAGCCTCTCCGATGCAGCAAGGCGGCTGGGAACTCCGCTTGCGACGGTCAGCCGCAAGGTCTCCGAGCTGGAATCACACTTGCACACGAAGTTGTTTAACCGGTCGAGCCGCAGGCTGGTGCTCACCGGAGCAGGCAGCTCCTATCTTACAGCATGCAAGCGCATTCTCGCAGACATTAGTGAAGCCGAGCGCGCTGCTTCTGGCGAGTACACGGCGCCGACTGGCGAACTAACCGTGACAGCTCCCGTCGGACTTGGACGCACTCACCTCATCCCAATCCTAGCGGAATTCCTCAAGGCCTATCCGGATATCAAGGCCAGTTTGATCCTTACCGATCGAGTATCAAGCCTATTTCAGGAGCAGATCGACGTTGGACTCCGCGTTGGCCCGCTACCGGACTCCGGCCTGATTGCGATACGGATCGGCACAACGCGTCGTGTGGTTTGTGCCAGTCCTGCCTATCTAGCCGCTCGCGGAACACCTCGCTCGCCGGAGGATCTGACCGCACATGACTGCATCAACTATGCAGGCATCTCCTCACCCGACGTTTGGACATTCGTCAGAAACAACGTGACGGTTGCCGTGCCGGTTCACGCGCGGCTTCTGGTCGGCACCGCTGAGGCGGCCCGCGACGCAGCGTGTGCCGGTGTCGGAATTACTATCGCTTTTGCGTACCACTTCCAGGCAGCCCTGGAGCGCGGAGCCTTAACAACCCTTCTAAACGAGTTTGAGCCAGCATCCCGACCGGTTAATCTCGTATACACAGCCGACCGGTTTCTGCCAATCAAAGTGCGCGCTTTCCTCGACTTCGCAGCACCGCGGTTAAAGCGAGTCTTCGCGCAGTTGAGAAAGCGTTACGCGCTTTTCCCCGACGCAGGTCAACTAAGCGCCTGGGCCATCCTGTCCGCCGACCACACAACGCCATCCTGCCAGACGCTGCCTCATCCACTCGGCAAGTTGGGCGCACTCACGAGGCAGGCCCCATCGAGACGTCAGCGAAGTTTGAACTGGTGACGGTCTGCTCGTAGCAACTCGCGGGAGAGGAGAGACTGCAGAGCATCGCGATAATCCTGATCACGACATTGCCTAGTCGCTGTGGTGGGCATTGGCACCGCTGGCGACATGGTCTGCCCGTACGTTGTGCCGATGCTCAACTAACTGGGCGTCCTGCGGGAAAATGCTGTCGTAAATTGCACGAGCTTCTTGGATCAAACGGATCCGTTCGCGTTCAGCCTTTGGAACAAAGCGGACAATCTCACCCATATTCACCTCCAAAATTGATATGCCGCTTGGGACAAGCGTCGCTTAACGCAAATGGGATGAAAGACCTGCCTCACCAGGAGGCGAAATTGAAAGGAACCTTTCCAAACTGTGGAAGGCTCGAACTAGTTCGGGTGTGCCATCGATGCTCGATGCCCGGCGTAAAAGGTCAAGACTTGGTGCGCGGACAGCAGCTCTAGCTCCGGCGCGCCGGAGCGCAATCGCGCTTCAGTCAGCGCTCGCTCTTATCGGGATTGCAGCGATTTTAGCGCGGCCACGATGGCGTCGGGCTCGAGCCGGTTGCGATACTCGACGTCGATCGAGGCAAGTGCAACGCGGCCGTCTGGCGCGACAACGTAGGTCGCAGGCACCGGTACCTCCCAGGTCCCGTCGCCATTGACGACTTCCATGGACAAGCCGTTCGATCGGAGTGCCGCCTTCAGCTCCTCGGGCTGCGCCCAGACGAGGCCGAAATCGCGAGCCACCTTGTTTCCACGATCGCTCAAAACAGGGAACGTCAAAGCGTTCTTTTCAGCTGTGGATAGTGAAGCATCCGGTAACTGTGGCGAGATCGCGACAAGCTCCGCTCCGAGGGAGTGGATTTGCGGGAGGATGGTCTGATAGGCTCGAAGCTGAAGATTACAGTAGACGCACCAGCCGCCGCGATAGAATGTCAAAACGACCGGTCCGGCGGATAGCAGGTTCTTCAGGCCGACGCCCTTCCCCGTTTGATCCGGCAGCTCGAAGCCGGGCGCCCGCATTCCGAGACCCACGGCGTTTTCCATCGCAAAGGTTTCGCGCAACTCCTCGATCTTGGGCCGTGAAATTTCGCGGCTGATATTGTGCAAGAAATTGAGCTGCGGGCGGGGGTCGTATTCGAGGCTGTCCGGAAGCTCGGCAAAAACGCTGGGAACCTCCGGCAGGCGTGTCAGATCGAGGATCAGAAGCTCCCGGTCATTGGTGAATTCGCCCACGGCGAACCTACCCGGCTCATCGGCGGTTTCGGCCAGGGCCGTGTCCTTATCTTCGGCGGCATAGGTCATGACGACGCCGGGCGGGCTCATGCGGTTCGTCTTGATCGCATGGTCCTCGGGCGGTGGCCCAAGCGTCCCGGCGGTCGCATAGATTTTCTTCGGCGGTTGGTAGCGCGCTCGAAAAAGCTTCGTGCCCGCCGGCATGCGAACAAAGGCCCCTGCTGTCTCGGCAAACGCGAAGGTGGTTTTCAGGATTTCTGCGGGGGAATAAAGCTCGTCGTCGTAGGGCCACCCTCTTTTCTTCTTTTCGCGCATGAAGAAATACCGCTGCTCGTGCTTGACCACGCGGCAGAACCTCTCCCAGCTGAACTGCAGGATTTGATCACGCGACAAAGCAAACGGTTCGGCTTCGCTCCAGAGGTCGTTGTCGAGCCCGAAGTCGATGGCCTTCTGAAGACGGCCTCCCTTATCTTTTGGGAAATCGAGCCCCAGTTCGTCGAAAATTTCGTATGTGTACCAAGTCTCGCCCTGGTATCCGCCCTCGGCGGATTCATAGGGCAAGCCGGCGTTCGCGGGATCGTCATAGTAGCGGTGAATGGTCCCGTTGATGTGTTCGATCACGTCATCGAGGGGCGCTGCAATCGGCTCGGTGCCGGTTGCCCCGCAAAAATCGCACTCATCTCTCTCGGCATGAGCGAGGCAAAAATCCTTCATGCCCTGATCGCCGAAGCATTCGGCGCAAACAAACTCGTCACTTCGCAATTTTTCCTCCGTCACCCGGACATAATTGCCGGCAAACGCCCGCCATGACCTCTTGTTGGCTAGTGGCCACTTATTTAATTCCGGTTTGGCCGCATCCAAGCGCCGTATGGCCTAGCCTGAGGAAAATTAGACCTTAAGGGATTAATTCCCGAGGTGATGAACTGACCCCTTCAAGAACAACCGCGACCGAAACGCCGAAGACGGTGGCAGCGCGAAAACTGAACACCGGGCGAGATGACAGACGAGCCTCGCGTTGCTCACGATACACATCTGCACGTTGAGCGCGGTCAACCAGCAAAAGAGCGCTTCGCGTACGTTGGAGACGAATTGCATGTCGTTGTGGGTCTCACTGCCGTTCGAAGGAAGTATCCGACGTGCACTAGTGGATCGCGCTCTCAGTGTGAGGCACTGAATTTTGGCCGGCGAGGGAAGCGAGAATAGGCTGCGGCTGGGCCCGCTGATTAGCGTGGCAGAGTTCGCCAATGATCGCCGACGTTTATTCGACGGATATTCAACGACTTTTCCAAAACGAATCTAAGTCATTGAAATGTCTGGCGCTCCCTAGGGGAATCGAACCCCTGTTTCAGCCTTGAGAGGGTAAATTCGATCCGCTTGAACGCCGCATGATAGCTCGCCAGTAGATGGGCTTCTTTTCTGCTCAGCGTTCCAGGCTGTTCCTCTAGTCAACCGCCAACTGCGGTTGCTCAGCTGAAGCCATAATGAGCACTCAACAACTTCATTGCAACAACAGCGACAAGAACGCAGATGATTTGCAGCAGCGTCCTGGTCGAGAACACTCTATTGAAGAGCGTCATAGAGCCGCCTCTAGCGCTGGTGACCGAGCCGGATTCCAAGCTTGAGCGCCTTTTGGCGGAGTGAGCCTTCGGAGCGCTTTGTGAGCTTCGCGATTTTTGCAACGGGCGTCTTCGCTTTCGAATGAGCGCGCAGCTCTTTCACGTCAGCCTTTGTGTATTCGCGACGCACAGTTTTCTTCTTCGTAGCCATCTTCTTTGCCTTCTTCGCCACTTTTAGCTCCTCAATTCGAGAGTGGGCGTACTAGCACAGCCGCATTGAGGCGCAACTCTCCATCAGTTGACTCTATATGCTGGTACGATCCGTGAACTCTCGTGACATCCGCATTGCAGGCGATTTGCCCGAGCTATCAATTGTTTCGGCAATTCTTGGTGGGCCAACATTACAACTTGAAATAATCTGATCGAGGGACTGGAGATCGCCGATGCACAAATCGGTCTATCGGCGCTTCGAAACAGGATCGGCTCTCCTCTACGACCGCATGGCGGCCTGCCTCCGCGCGTAGGACTCCGGCCCACTGCCCTCTTTACCAATTTCTCCGAGCTCCGTGTCGGCCCCCTCCCGCCTCACTCTCTGCTACGTCGGCAGGTCACTTCCTGCCCCCGGCCTTCCCACGGCGCGCTCTAGCATCGGAGGCAGGTAGGTCCGAGGTGTCCTTTTCAGGCGCAGCACTACGCTCCTCTTCGATCCGGTTGCCGTCGCAGTTTCAATCCTGCTGGCGATCATCATGATGGGCAGCACCAGCAAAGAACCGATTTCAGCAGCCCACGCCATCATCCGATGACACGTCCTGCCATAATTCCAGCGGGTTCTTGGCCGCGCCGTATGTCTGCTGGAATCGCAGCAGGGTACTGCGGAGAATTGACTGTCGAGGCCTTTCTCAAACGAGTCGGTAAGGAGTATCCTCAACCACGTGTTAAAGAAGGGAGGCGTCAGCTGTGGTTGAGAGACGATCTGGACCGAGCTATTGCGCCGGACATCGTGCCGGGCGACCTCGCCGAGGATTTGTGACGTTGGAGCGCCCACTTCCACGCTTCGTGGAGATACGGCGGCTTGCCCGCGGATCGACCGCATTCTACTTCCGCATCCCCACACATTACAGGAAGCTCGGCTGCGAGATGGCGAATGAGCCACTTGGGACAAGCTACGAAACCGCATGCGGCGGCGATGGCAAAGGCGGACGCGCTGCCACCCTCAATGCCTTGTTCGATGAATGGAACAACCACCGCAGAGGGCAGCCGGGCGACCAGGGGAAGATCGCGCGCTATGGCACGATCGATTGGCTATTCCGACAATACAAGACGGAGAAGGCGTATACTGAGAAGGTCTCAGCTCGGTCGCGCCCAGACTACGAACGGATCATGCAAATGATCTGCGACACGGTCGGTAAAAGCGGACGGCGGATCGGCGAACGACAGATCATGGAAGTTACGCCACGAGCCGCCGATAAAATCTACGACAAAATCATCAACGGCCCGAACGGCATCAGACTGCGGCAGGGAGAAAAGGTCGTCGGCCTCTGCCGAAAGGTGTGGCGAATCATGCGTCGGCTGCACCCAGAGTTGTTCGATAAGAAGCACCCGAACCCCTGGGACGATTTCACCCTCAAGAGCCGTACCAAGACCAAGAAGCACGCGATCACTCGAGAAGAGGTCTATAAATTTGCATGGGGCTGCATCAAAGAAGGGCGGCCTGAACCCGCGGCCGTCGCGGTGATTTGCTTTGAATGGCTGCAACGGCCTGAGAACGTGGTAGCCGGGTTTTTGACTTGGCCCGACTATCGCAGCAAGAACTGGCCACACGCGGTGCGCATCGAGCATCACAAGAACAAGGCGTTGGTCTGGCATCCACTCGAAGAGACTCTCGATGGAGAGACCGTCAAGTTTTACGCCGAGGCGGAGGATATTTTGGGCCATCTGCCCAAGCTTGGCGTCCCGATGATCATGCGCCGGATCCAAAAGGGTGAACGCAAAGGCGATGCCAAGGTGTGGTCCTACCCTGGCATGGAAAAAGTGGTGCAGCAGATGCGCAAGAAGATCGACGGCGTGTCAAAGCTGTTCACGCTTGATGCCTGTCGACACGGCGGCATGACCGAACTCGAGGAAGCCGAACTGACGGACGGCCAGGGTCGCGCACTCTCGGGCCACAAGACCGCACAGGCCTATCGCGGTTATGCCAAGGAAACGATGATGCGAGCGTTGGCTGCGACCCGTAAGCGGCATGCACATCTCTTGGCGCAGAAGGAACTCGATCAGCATGCTGATGGAGCAGCATCACCTCGAGACGAAACGCAGACCTCCGCAATTTCTAAGACCAGCGTCCGATCTCAAGGATAGACTTCGCGCTTCGTTGAAAGCTGCAAAAGGCGGCGGCGTGTGCAACCGTCGATCCGGACGCGATGTCAACGGCTGCGGTCGGAACTTTACAACCCGCAGACAGGGTTCATCCGCTCAATATTTTGACAAATTGAGCGACGTTCAACGCGCGACGACCTTCATCTGCCTTCGACCAAAAACGAAACCAGCACAGAATTTCCAAATGGGAGGCAAAGGGAATTTCCAAATGCGCGGGAAATTCCGGCCTTGAGCAAGGCCGTTTTGATAACAAAATCAGCGTCTTGTATGTGGCTGGGGCGGGAGGGATCGAACCTCCGAATGGCGGAATCAAAATCCGCTGCGGTCAACGCCGTTCTAGACTTGCAGGCGCCTCCGATTGGATTCCCGCCCTCGGACCTCAGGGGGCAATCTGATAGCCAGCTTAGTTTAGTGACGTCTTCTGAAGATAATCAGTTTTTGGTCTGATTGTGGCTCTGCAGAATGTGTATTTCGGCGCGCGCCAAGTGGCGACGAAGTGCGGCAATTGCTTGAAGATTCACCTCGAAGGCAACGGGGCCCATCTCCTTAGTCTCCAGTCGAATGGCAGCATGTCCGTCGGAACGCAACATCGTCTCCGAACCAGTCACATTCAGGATCACAAGGTTTCGGTCCATTTTCCCTCCCATCGAACCCGTCTCCTCACGAGGACGCTTCCTTGTTGCTTAGATGAGGCAGTGCTCGCGTCGGCTTGGCTTCGGCGTAAGCAGACCCTATTTCCCCTCGCTTCTTTCATTTTAGCATGAAATCGCCGTTCCGTTCCGCCAACAGACTACGCGGCTCCGCCGCACACCGCTGGATCGCGTCGGCTCTTGAGGAAATCGACTATTCGTCGTTACTAGGAAATTCGTCTTAATTGATCGGCATCTACACCGCGTTGGGCAGCTAGTAAATGCGGTGAAAGCGCAAGGTTAGTGGATCATGAAGCGGATGGGGACGAACGGCGGTCTGTCGCGGTTTCAGCCCGACGGGGAATTGACGATTGGGGCACCAGCGGGCTTTGATGTCCGGCATCGGCGCGAAATCGCGAGAGGGCTGAGTGGCCTTTGATCCAGCTAGATTGCTGGCGGCGCCAATCCGCTCAAATAGCGCTCGCGAAAGTGGCGATAGTGATCAATTCCTTCACTTGCATACTGAACGGCGCGGTCGTGATATTGGCGTTTGTCGTGTTCGTGGCCTGATCAAAGTCGAGCCAGGGTGACGCATTGCCGATCTGACTGAATGCTATCCATTACACTGCGACTTGCCCGCAAACAGCGCGATGGCATGCGCCGGCGTACTGCAGACGAAGTGCCGAAATGGCGCGACATCATCGCAAAGGCGGAGACCAAGCCGGTCTGAGCAGATCAACATTGCGCAACACGCACAGCGTGTGATCTTGCGAGCACTAGCCAGCATCCCTACGCTCCCCCTCCATAACATAACAACCAGGGAGGCGATCGTCATGACTACAAGGCGGGATTTCCTGAAAGCGGGAGCAAATGCGGCGGCAGGCATCGTGTTCTGCGGCTGCGGGCTCGTCCACAACGCAAATGCGCAGCAACCGCGCCAGCAGTTGCCGGTCACGGTCAACGGCAAACGTGTCAAGACGATCGACATTCACGCGCATTGCCATTTCCGCGAGGCGGGCGCGCTGCTCGGCGCGGACGCCGGAAAATATCAATTGCCGCCGGTCAACGGCGCCAGCGAGGCCTTCATCGAGATCGACAAGCGACTGGCTGCAATGGACGCGCAGGCCATCGACATGGAGGTGCTTTCGATCAATCCGTTCTGGTACGACCGCGACCGCGATCTGGCCGGAAAGATCGTGAAAATCCAGAATGAAAAGCTCGCCGAACTCTGTGCCTCGAAGCCCGACCGGTTCGCGGCGTTCGCCTCGCTGACGCTGCAGGCACCGGACCTTGCGGTGCAGGAGCTGGAAACGGCGGTGAAAAAGCAGGGGCTGAAGGGCGCTGCGATCGGCGGTGTCGTCGACGGCGCCGAATTCTCAAATCCGAAGTTTCATCCGGTATGGGCCAAGGCCGAGGAACTCGGCGTTCCCTTGTTCATCCATCCGCAGGGCGTGCCCGAGCTCAACAAGCGGCTCTCCGGCAATGGGTGGCTTGGCAACACGATCGGCAATCCGCTCGAGACCACGATCGCACTCTCCCATTTGATCTTCGAGGGCACGCTCGATCGCTTCCCGGGGCTGAAAATCATCGCCGCACATGGCGGCGGTTATCTTGGCTCGTACGCCGACCGCTCGGACCATGCCTGTCTGGTTGGACCCAAGGGATGCAATCCGGAGATCAAGCTCCAGAAGGCGCCGGCGGAGTATCTGAAGCAGATATATTTCGACTCTCTGATCTTCACGCCGGAGGCGATCCGGCACCTCGCCGCCCAGGTCGGCGCCGGCCAGATCGTGCTGGGAAGCGACTATCCCTATCCATGGCAACTGGCGCCGGTCGACCACATCTTCGCCTCGTCGTCGCTGAGCCACGATGACAAGGCCAATATTCTCGGGCGGACCGCAGCAAAGCTGCTTGGAGTAGCCGCGTGAGGACGGCTTGCTGTTGAACAAGCGCCTGTCGTCGCGCCTTGCGCGACGACGGCATCAACGATCAGTAGGCCTTCACCGTCCGGATCTCGCTGCCCGGCCGCACCGTTGGTGCCACCTGCGCGATATTGGGTATCGGATCAGTGTAGACGGCGTCGGTTCCGACGAACTCCGCTTGCGCCGCGTCCGATATCCATCTGACCGCAGCCGGGTGACTGACCAGCATCCCGATCAGCGCAACGATGACGAGCAGCGGCAGCGCGACAAGCTTGATGCTGAAGCTCTGGTAATTGTGCTGTGGGTTCTGCCGCCGCTTGTCGAAAGAGCTCTGCATGGATTCCTCCATATTGTGCTGCCCTGACGCGTCACTTACCGCAGCGCACGCAAGGCCGATGTGAATGGCTTCACAGGCCTTGTTCAGCTCACCGTTTCGTGAAATGCGCGACCGACCGGGCAGCCGGCGCGACTACTCGCCGTCGTTCGCCCCGGCGTCGACCAGCTCCTGGAGGGTCTCGCGCTTCAACACGACGATCGCGCCATGCTCGAGCCTGACCCAACCGCGTATTGCCCACGCCCGGAGCTGCTTGTTGATGCTCTCGCGCGTCATCCCGACCATCTCGCTGATCTCCTGCTGGGTGATCGAGATGGTACGCCCCTGCGGCTTGTGCTTGTCGCTCAGGCGCAGCAGCGCGCTGGCCAGACGGCCGGGCAGGTTCTGCAGGATGACCTGCTCGACCTGATCGCTGGTCCGGCGCAGTCTTTCGCAAAGCAGTTCGATGAACTTCATCGCAAGCGTCGGCTGGCTGCGCACGAACGGAATGAACTCGCGCCGGTCAATGACGAACAGCTCGCAATTGGTGTTGGCGGTGGCATCGGCCGTCCGCGACAAGCCGTCGAGCAGCGCGATCTCGCCGAAGATCTCTCCGGCCTCGATCAGGTTCAAAATCGCGTTGCGACCATCGGGCGACGAGATGCTGATCTTGACCGTGCCCGAGATCACCGCAATCAGGCTGGTGCCTGGATCGCCCTTGGAAAAGATCGTCGTGCCCCGCTTCAGCGTAGTGTGCTTGGCGTAGCGGCAGAGCTGTTCGAATGCCTCGGGCTCGAGATCGGCGAAATAGGGATGCTTGCGCAACACCGACAGCTTGTTGTTCGAAAACAACGGCGCGCCGGAAGTTCGTTCTATGGGCGACGCGCCGGTCATCGTGATCCAGACTGATTGTGTTGCGTTCAATCGGCCCGCCAGCACAGCGGACGCCGACAAAGCCATCGATCAATGAAAGCAGACGGAAGTATAGCCCCCCCGCGGGCCTACAGCAACAAAGGTCCGGGCCGGCGCAGTTGGGATGGAAGGCATCCAAGGTACAATTTGGAATAAATCTGCGTCGATGCAACGCTCAATTGCAGCTGCGGGCTGCCCTTGATCCGACATGCCCGACCCATCCGCGACAATCTCGCCTGGTGGATCCGTCTGTACGAGGGGTCAACGCAGCCAGCTCACAGCAGCTTGCCGTCTGGCCCAAAGAACGGATGCGGCCCGTCAAACTGACCGATCGGGACCTGGTGCGTGACCAATTGTCCAAAATCTGGCCCGGGAAACCACGTGTGCAAGTGAAATGCCGGCGGTTCCACCTTGAACGACGGTTCGCGGAGCTGTCCGAGGTCCAGGTCGACCGCATGGTTCGGCGCGGGGCACAATGTCGCGGGAATCCCGGCGAAGGAGGTCAGCATGGCACGATGGACGTGCCCGCAGCCGATCAAACGCACCCGCGGATGGCGCCTGACGATTGCTGCCAGTTCTGCGGCATTGAAAAGGTCCTGGCGGTCCATGTGCCAGATGCCGCCCTTGAACGGCGGGTGATGCAGGAAAAGCAGCGCGGGCCGGTCTGCTGCCGCCAGTGTCGCGTCCAGCCATTGCAGCGTCGACGGTTCGAGCATGCCATGAGGCTTCCCGGCAACGCTTGAGTCAAGCAGCAGCAGATCGAGGCCATTCACCTCGATCTTCTGGTCGAGCGGGCCTGTCGCGTGAACATAGGGTCCGGCAGGAAACGCGGCGCGCATCCACGCACGCGAATCGTGATTGCCGGGAATTCCGGCAAACGGAACGCGCAACGGCGCGAGCAGTCGTTTGAGATGGTCGTATTCCTCGACCGACGGCGTATCGACAAGGTCGCCCGAGATGACGACGAAATCGGGCGCCGGCTCGAATCCATTGATCGCCACCACGCAGCGTTCAAGCGCCTTCGCGGTATCGACCCGGCCATAGGCCAACGCTCCCGGCGGCTTGATGTGGAGGTCGGAAATCTGGGCGATGAGGACCGGTTTCGACGGCATCGATCAATCTCGTGGTTCGGAAGGGAGCAGACGGACAGCGTCGGGCGCGATCGAAAGCCCGACACGATCGCCGATCCTGGCTTGAATCGTGTTGGGAGCGTCGACATTGAGCGGCTTGCTCGATGCATCACTCACGACGAGCCGCTGCCGGTCGCCGATGAAGCTGACGGAATCGACGAGTCCCGAGAGCAAACCCGCGCCCGCCTCCGTCACGCGAATGGTTTCGGGGCGGATCATGACGGTCGCGTTCGCGCTCGTCGCTGCACCCTCGATCGGCAGTCGCCCGCCGGGCAGGATCAATGCCCCGTTCTCGACCGGAGCCTCTACAATGTTCGCCGCTCCGATGAACTCCGCCACAAACCGGTCCTTCGGCGCGAAGTAGACCTCGCGGGGCGTACCGATCTGGGCGATTGCGCCTTTCCGCATCACGACAATCCGGTCGCCCAATTCCATGGCTTCGGACTGATCGTGGGTGACATAGATCGTCGTGATCCCAAGCGCTCGCAACAGCCGGTTGAGCTCGCTGCGCAGCCGGTCCCGCAACGCGGCGTCGAGCGCGGTCAAGGGCTCGTCGAGCAGCAAGATGCCGGGCCGGATCGCGACGGCGCGCGCCAGGGCGACGCGCTGACGCTGGCCGCCCGAAAGCTGGTCGATGCGGCGATTCTCCAATCCCGTGATGTTCGTCAGAGCAACCAGCTCGGCGACGCGTGCGGCACGCTCGCCCCTGGCAACACCGCGGATCTTCAGCCCGTAGGCGATATTGTCCGCCACCGTCATGTTGGGGAACAGGGCGTAGGACTGGAACACCATCCCGACATTGCGCCGCTCGATCGGGACCGAGGTCATTTCCTTGCCGTCGAACAGGACCTTGCCGCCGACATCTGGCAGCTCGAGGCCCGCGATGATGCGCAGCATCGTGGTCTTGCCGCAGCCGGACGGCCCAAGCAGCACCAGCGTCTCGCCACGCGCAATGTCGAGGGTCGCGGGATCGAGCGCGCGCGTGCCGTCGGCAAAGGTCTTGCCGCACGCCTCAATCCGCACCGCTGCGCCATGCCCGGCCGTGCTCATCGCTTGTGATCCCTGTCGGCCAATAGCTGCATTGCGACCAGCAGCGGAATGATCATCACGAAGAAGATCAACGTATAGGCCGACGCCACTTCAAGCCGCATCGAGGCGTAGCTGTCGGCGAGCCCGATCGGCAGTGTCTTCGTCAACGGCGTATGCAGCATCCAGGTCAGGTTGAATTCGCCGAGCGACAGCGTGACCACCATTAGCGCGCCGGCGAGAATTCCGGGTAGCGCGTTCGGCACGATGACGTCGCGGAAGCGTCGCCATGGCGATGCCCCGAGCGAGGCCGCCCCCTCATCCAGCGTCTTGATGTCCACGGTCGCGAACACCGCCATCACCGACCGCACCATGAACGGCATGGTGAAGATCACGTGTCCAACCAGGATGAATAGCCAGGAACGGCGAAAGTCGCCGAAGCTGCCATAGGCGAGCAGCAGTGCGAGCGCTATCGCAAGCCCGGGGATCGCCAAAGGCAACGTGATGATCTCCTCGACGATGCGCGCAAGCCGGCCTCCCCGCGCATGCAGCGCATAGGCTGCGGGAACGCCGGCAAGCAGTGTGACGGCAAGGGTCGCGAATGCGATCACGAAAGAGAGCAGGATGGTGCCGGCATAGAGCTCCCAGACCTGCGCGACCCATTGCAGGGTCACGCCGGACTGGATGCCCCGGAAGTAGTTCACGGTGACGCCGGCGGAGATCGAAAGCCCCGCAGGCACCACCAGGAATGCCGCCACGAGCAGCGTGAAGATGAACTGGCCGGTGAAGATCAAGCGATCGCGCATGCGTTCACCCGGCCGCCGCGACCGCGCTGCCGCTGAACGAGCGGGCGAGCGCGAGGATGAGCCAGGTGATCAGGCCAAGTCCCACCGACAGCGCGGCCGAGGTCGCGAAATTGGCGGCCAGCGTGAACTCGGTATAGATCAGCATCGGCAGCACATCGATATTCGTCGCCAGCGTAAACGCGGTCCCGAAGGCGCCCATCGCGGTTGCAAATGCGATCGCGCCGGACGCAACGAAGGCCGGCGCCAGCGCCGGCAGCACGACGTCACGCTGGACCGCCCAGGGGCTGGCGCCGAGCGAACGCGCGGCTTCTTCCAGACCGACATCGAGCTTCTGCACGGCCGCCATGATGGTCAGGATCACGCGCGGGATCGAGAAGTAGAGATAGCCGAGGAACAGCCCGTAGATCGAATAGGCGAAGACGAACTTCTCGCCGAAGATCCGGTTCGACAGATCGCCGATCAGCCCCTGCCGCCCCGCCAGCAGGATGATCATGAAGCCGACCACCACGCCGGGAAACGCCAGCGGAAAGGTCAGCATCGCGATCAGCACGGCCCGGCCTGGAAAGCGGTGCCGCTGCAGAAACATTCCGGCGATCGTCGCCACGATCAGCGTGACGACGGTCGTTGCCGCGGCCAGCAGCACGGTATTGATCAGCGTCGCGCGATAACGAGATTCGGTCAGGATGGCGAGATATCCGGCGAGCCCATGCGGCCCTTCGGCGCCTGCGACAACCAGCCGTGCCATGGGCAGCAGGAAGAATGCCGTGGTCACGACCGCGAGCGGCAGCAGGCAGAGCCAAACGAAGGATTTTTGCGACATCGGAAGAATGGTGCCCCGGCGAAGGGCACCATATTGCCTCAGCGAACCTCGGCGAGATAGCGGTCGACGAAGGCTTTTTGCACGTTTTCCATCTCGCCCCAGTCGACGCTCTTGGCGCGGGCATAGTCGCTGTCGGGGAGGAATTTCCCCTTCACGGAAGCCGGCAGCTCGATCGGGCGGGCCGGACGCAGATAGGCATTGGTCCAGATCGCCTGCCCCTTGTCGGACAAGAGATAGTCCATCACCTTCTTGGCCTTCTCCTTGTCGGGCGCGTTCTTCACGAGACCAACGACATAGGGAAACACCACCGATCCCTCGCAGGGAATCACAAACTCGAAGTTGCCCTTCTCCGAATATTTCGCGCGATAGGCATTGAAGTCGTAGTCGAACAGGATCGGCATCTCACCGGAGACGACGCGGGCATACGACGTCTGCTTGGGTACGATCGGATCGTTCTTGCGCAGCTCCTTGAAGAAGCTGATCGCCGGATCGAAGTTGCCTGGCGAGCCGCCGAGCGCCAGATTGACGGCGACCGCGCCGACATAGCCGACCGCCGCCGACGACGGGTCGAGATAGCCGACCATCCCCTTGTAGTCGGGCTTCAGGAGATCCTTCCAGCAGGCCGGCACCGGCTTGCCGCCAAGCGCATCCTTGTTCACGAACAGGCCGAGCGTGCCGGAGTGGATCGTGGTCCAGTAGCCGTCGGGGTCCTTGAGGCCGGCCGGAACCTGATCCCAATGCGCCGGCTTGTAGGGCTCGAGCGCATCCTGGGCCTTGGCCTTCATGCCGAAGGTCACGCCGAAATAGCCGATATCGCCGACCGGATTGCTCTTCTCGGCCAGGATCTGGGCCAATGCCTGACCGGAATTCTTGTTGTCATGCGGGATATCGTAGTTGAGATCCGCCTTGATCGCCTTCAGCATCGAGGCCCAATCCGCCCATTCCGGCGGACAATTGTAGCAGATCACGTCGGCCGCCCTGGCGGATTGCCACGGCGCGATCAGCATCAGCGCCAGCAACGCAAGGACAAGGCGGACGGTCTTCATGGGAGGCTCCGGTCTGGGAGAGGATGCAATGAGGATTTCAACATCAAGCGGAGGACCAAGTATAGGCCGCGTATGAATGTTTTGCGACGCGCTTGCTGCCGTGCAGCAAATGCAACGGCTCCGATGCCGACCATCGGGTGCTCGCGGCAGCCACTGGTTTCGCGCTAGGCTGACGGCCGAAAGAGGAAGCCCATGTACCAGCCGCCCGGCGTCAACACATCGCCTGATCTGCCCGTTCCCGGCCTGATGCAGGCCTGGGTCCTGGGTGACCCCGGCCGGCTCCTGCTTTGCGAAAAGCCGACGCCGGTCCCCGCGCGTGCCGAGGTGCTGGTGCGCATCGATGCGGTTGCGATCTGCGCCACCGATCTCGAAATCATCCATGCCGGGTCGCCGGCAAGCATTGAGGGCGGCCTGCCCTTCAACAAGAACTTCACGCCGGGCCACGAATACATGGGCACGGTCGCCGCACTCGGACCGGACGTTGACGAATTCAGGATCGGTGAGCGGGTCAGCGTCGAGATCCACGCCGGCTGCGGCCAATGCAAACGCTGCCGCCAGGGCATGTACACGTCCTGTCTCAACTATGGAAAGCCGGAGAAGGGCCACCGCGCCAATGGCTTTACGACCGACGGCGGATTCGCGGAGTACGCAGTCAACCACATCAATACTCTGGCGCGCGTACCGGATAGCATGAGCGACGCGGAGGCCACGCTCGTGGTGACCGCAGGCACGTCGATGTACGGCTTGACGGAATTGGGAGGATTGGTGGCCGGCGAGAGCGTCGTGGTGATCGGCCCGGGACCGATCGGACTTCTCGCAGTTGCTGTGGCCAAGGCGCTTGGCGCAAGCCCGGTGATTCTGACCGGCACGCGCAACAAGCGGCTGGCGATCGGCGGGGAATTGGGGGCCGACCGCGTCATCAACATCAACGACGAAGACGCCGTTGAGGTCGTGAAGCAACTAACAGGGGGGATCGGCGCGGACTATGTCGTCGAATGTGCCGGCACCGAAGCGACGCTCAACCAGGCCATTCACATGACCAACCGCGGCGGCAAGATTTGTCTGGCCGCCTTCCCGCACGAGGCTGCGACGCTGGACATCGCACATCTCGTGCGAAACAACATCTACGCTTACGGGATCCGCGGCGAGGGCCGCAGCGCCACGCGCCGCGCCATGGAATTGATGGCGGCAAAGCGGTTCGACGCGACAAGGATCCACACGCATACGTTTCCGCTGGCCGACCTGCCGACGGCGCTCAGATATGCACGGGATCGCGTGGATGACGCGATCAAGGTCGTCGTCACCACAAGCAAGGCCGACGCGATCGCGCGCGCTGCGGAGTAAGGTCCGTTCGCGCCGGCGGGAGACCGGACAGCCCGCTCACACCGAACAATATCGTTCCTTGATCTCGTCGTCGGCCAGCAGGGCCTGCGCCGACGCCTGGTGCACCACCGCCCCCTGATCAAGGACGTAAGCACGATCGGCGATGCCAAGCGCGAGCTCGACATTCTGCTCAACCAGCAGCACCGTCGTTCCCTGCGCCTTCATGTTGCGAAATAGCTCGAACATCTCGTCGACCAGGACCGGCATGATGCCCTCCGAAGGCTCATCCAGCATGATCAGGTCGGGCTTTGCGATCATCGCCCGCGCGATCGCCAGCATCTGTTGCTCGCCGCCGGACATCGTGACCGCCTCCTGGTCCATGCGCTCGGCCAGCCGTGGGAATACTCCTGCGATCTCGTCGATCAGCTCGGCTTCCCGCTTCTTCGCCGGCGACGCCACCAGCCCGAGCCGCAAATTTTCCCGGACCGACAATCCCTGCACAATCCGTCGCTCTTCGGGAACATAGGCCAGTCCCAGCGCGAAGCGCACATGCGCCGGCCGGCTCAGCAGCTCCTTGCCCTTGAAGGTGACCGAGCCGCGCGTTCGTCCCATCAACCCCATGATCGATTTCAGCGTCGTCGTCTTGCCGGCTCCATTGCGACCGATCAGGCAGACGATCTCGCCTTTGGTCACTTCGAGCGTTATGTCCTGCAGCGCGTGACTTGCGCCGTACCAGGCATTGAGCTTGCTGATCTGCAGCATTCGTCAATGCTCCCGCTGGCCGAGATAGACCCGCTTCACCGCCTCGTTCTGCCGGACCTCCTGCGGCGTTCCTTCGGCGAGAAGTTCTCCGTGATGCAGCACGAGGATGCGATCGCTGATCCCGAGCACCAGCTTCATCTTGTGCTCGACGAGGATGACCGTACGCTCCTTTGCGAGCTTGACGATCAGATCCATCATGGTCCGGGTTTCCTCCGGGCTCATGCCGGCCGTCGGCTCGTCCAGCAACAGCAACCGGGGTTGGCTGGCAAGCGCCATGCCGATTTCCAGCGCCCGCTGCTCGCCATGGGCCAACGTCTTGGCGGCACGTTCACGAGATTCCCACAATCCGACCAGGGCAAGCAGCTCGTCCGCCCGCTCGACTAGCTCGGTCAGGCGCGCGCGGGGACGCCAGATATCGTATCTCGACACCAGCGCCTGCAGACCGACGCGGATGTTTTCACGCGTCGTGAGCTGCGGAAACACGCTGGTGATCTGAAAGGACTTGGCGATGCCCATATGCGCAAAGCGGTGCTGCGGCAGGCCGGTGACATCCTTGCCCTCGAATTCAACGCTGCCTTTGGTGGGCGCAAACGCGCCGCACAGCAAATTGAAATAGGTGCTCTTGCCGGCCCCGTTCGGACCAATAATGGAGGTGATCGCTCCCCGGGAAAACTCCGCCGAGATATTGTTCAGCGCGACAAACTTCCCGAACGTCTTGCCGACGTCCCTGGTGCGCAGAATGATTTCCTTGGTTTGGCCTTCGGCGGCGCTCATCGCCTGCCTCGCGCGATCAGTGTGCCCCAGATGCCGGCGGGGAAGAACAGCACGCATGCAATGAAGATGGCGCCAACGATCAGTTGCCAATGAACCGTCCACACGGAGACCACGTTCTCCAGGACCAGGAACACCGCGGCACCGATCATCGGCCCGAAGAACGTCCCCATACCGCCCAGGAGAGCAATCATCACGACCAGGCCCGAGGTCTCGTAGTGCAGGATCTCGATCGGAACGATCGACAGATGCAGCGCCTGCAAGGCTCCCGCGAGGCCGCAGAAGCCGCCTGACAAAACGAAGGTCAGCAATCGGGTCTTGGTGACGTCATAGCCTGACGCGCGGGCGCGCATCTCATTCTCCCGCACGGCCTCAATGACGGCGCCGAATGGCGAGGCGAGAATGCGCGACATCACGAAAAAAGCGGCAATCACAAAAGCCGCGATGACATAGTAACGGATCATCGGATTGATGAAGTCGAGCCGCAAGCCGAACAGATCGATGGTACGGACGTTGATGCCGCGGAGGCCGTTTTCGCCACCGGTCAGGTCAACCGCCTGATAGAACAGGTAGTAGACACATTGCGACAGCGCCATCGTTACCATCGCGAAGTAGATGCCGCGGGTCCTGATCGCGAGCACGCCAATCAACGATGCCATCAACAGGCCGCCGGCGATCCCGGCCGCGATGGCCGCATACCATGGCCAGCCAAAATGCACGATGGCGATGCCACAGAGGTAGGCACCGGTCCCGAACAGCGCGGCATGACCAAACGACAGCAGACCGAGATAACCAAAGACGAGGTTGAAGCCGACGGCGTACAATCCATAGATCAGGATGTTCACCGCGAGAGCCGTGAACGGCATCACCAACGGGAAAATCATGATCACCGCGGCCACAATGCTGGCGCGATGCCGCGTTGCGAATTCGTACCAACTGCCCGTTGTGGCACGAAGCTGTTTGACGGATTCGGTGGCTCCGGTCATCCCTGGTTCTCAGCTCATCAATCCGGCGCGGCCGAAGAAGCCCTGGGGACGGACGATCAGGACGATCGCCATCAGGGCGAAGATCGAAACCTTGGCCATCTCGGGCGCAAACAGCGACGTCATGCTGACCACCATACCAACGAGAAGGCCCGCCAGTACGGCGCCACCGATCGAACCCATGCCTCCTACGACGGTCACCACGAAAGCCTCGGCGAGAATCGTGCCGCCCATCTCGGGAATGACGCCTTGAAGCGGGGCAGCCAACAGCCCGGCAAAGCCAGCAATCGCGGTGCCTATCCCGAACACGATCAACCAGACCCTGGAAACGTCGACCCCGAGGACACGGACGATCTGCGGATCGCGGGCACCGGCGCGGATAATGAGTCCGAAGCTGGTCTTCTCCAGAAACAGCCATAGCGCCAACAAGACGACGGCCGTCGCGCCGATCACGAACAGGCGGTAGAGCGGAAAATATCCGACACCGATGTTGACGGCCCCCTGCAGCAGCTCGGGCGTATCGAAGGGATAGCCAGTCTTGCCGAAGGCAATGCGCACGCACTCGACCATGACGTAGCTCAGCCCGAAGGTCAGCAGCAGTGGATAATCGATGCCGCGGCCGTAAAGCGGCCGGATCAGCACGCGCTCGACGGCAAGGCCGAACAGCCCGATCAGAAGCGGCACCGCCAGCAAGCAGAGCCAGAAATTGCCGCCGATCGAAATCAGGTACAGCCCGACATAGGCGCCGACCATGTAGAACGCGCCATGGGCGAAGTTGACGACGGTCAACATCCCGAAGATCAGCGAGAGGCCGATCGCAAACAGCACGTAGATGGCGCCGAGCGCCAGCCCGGCGAATAGTTGCAGTGCAATCAGGTCAAAGCTCAGGCCCGCCATTTGTCCCCCTCAGCGCGGCGCGCACCGCCCCGCAGTGCGCGCCGGCGCATGGCTCAGCTCTTGTGGCCAAGCGCGTCGCAGCTACGCAGGTTCTTCTCGTTAGGCTCCTCGGTCGATAGAACCTCGAACACATCTGACTCGTTCTTCATGTCCTTGGACTTCGACTTGATCACGAGCACCGATTGCACCGACTGGTGATCGCATTTGCGATAGTATTGCGGCCCCTTGTAGTAGTCGTACTTCAGAGCCTCCAATGCCGCGACGACCTTGTCGGTCTCCACGCTGCCCGCGCGCTTGACCGCCTCGAGCACCGTCCGAACACCGCCATAGCCGAGCGCACCGTAGTCGGTCGGCAACTTGCCGTCATACATCTTGCGGAACGCGTCGTTGAACGCCTTGGTCGAGGCGAACTTGTCCTCGATGCCCCAGAAGAACGAGCAGCCGCCGACGACGCCTTCGAATGCCTGAGGGCCTGCCGCAACGCGACTGGCATGCGACAGCAGCGGCGCGATGATCTGGATCGATTTCTTGATGCCGAAGTCGGTTGCCTGCTTCAGTGCGATCTGCTGGTCGCGGCCGAAATTGCTGATGCAGAGAATATCGGGCTTCAGCGCCTGGAGACGTGGCAGCAGGGTCGAGAAATCAGTCGTCCCTAACGGATGGCGGATGTCACCGAGATTCTCGATGTTGAACTGCTTGCCGACCTCGAGAAAGCCGCGAACCATCTCGTGACCGTAAGCATAGTCCGCCGTGAGAAAGGCAACCTTCTTGCCGAATTTGGTGAAGGCGTAGCGACCGACCGCCCCTGACGTCATGTGCGGGTTCAGCGCTTCATGGAACGTGTATTTGCTGAAATCTGCCGCCTCGTTGATGGCGTCGGACTGGCTGATCGAATTGAAGATGACCCCGCGTTCCTTGGTGACGTTGTTGATCGCGAGCTGAACCGCCGCGGACAGACTGCCGACGACGAAATTCACCTTCTCCTTCTCGACCAATTCCAGGGTCCGCGTCGCCGCCTCACCGGGATTCAGCTTGTCGTCGCGCACCACGAGCTCGGCCTTGCGGCCGTTGAGACCGCCGGCATCATTGAACTGGGCGACAGCAAGCTGACCCGCCCGCACCTGGTCCTGGGCCTCGGCGCCGTATGGACCGGTCAAGGGAACCGGGAAGCCGATCTTGATGGGCGCTTCCTGGGCCTGAAGCAGATTGATGCGAAAAGGCGAGACGGCGAGAACGGCGCCGGCGCTTGCCGTCGTCAGCAGACGACGCCGCGATATCGATCCAGCTTTGATGACCTTCTTCGTCATGACTATTCCTCCCCAAGAACTGTCTGCGTTTTGCTTATGGTATTATCGTTGCCCGGAACGTCTCCACTCAGATCCGTCCCAGGGCGGTCAGGATAACCTGAGGCGTGAGCGGAATCTCGGTAATTGTTGCGCCAAACGGCCGGAGCGCGTCATTGACCGCGTTGGCAACCGCAGCTGCCGCGCCGGCCGTCCCCGCCTCCCCTGCACCCTTGGCTCCCAGCTCCGATTCCTGCGTTGGAGACACCACGTGGCCGACCTCGATATCGGGCATCTCGCCGGACATCGGGACCAGATAGTCCGCCATATTGGCATTGGTCAGCTGACCGCGTTCGTCGTAGATGCACTTCTCGAACAACGCCGCGCCGAGCCCCTGCACGACCCCGCCCCGGATCTGCTCGTCGACCAGTTGCGGGTTGATGATGGTGCCGCAGTCTTCGACAACCCAATGCTTCAGCAGCTTGACGAACCCGGTCTCGGTATCGACCTCGAGCCAAGAGGCCTGAACGCCGTTGGTGAACGCAAAGGGATATTGACGCGGAACGAAATGCCGGGTCGCGATCAATTCGGGCTGGATGCCGGGCGGCAGGGTGTCCGGTCGAAAATAGACGATCCGCGCAAGCTCGTTCAGCTCGATGCGCGGCGCGCCATCGGCGGCGTTGACGATACCGTTGTCGACGATATCGAGTTCGGCCGGCGTCGATTGCAGAATGGCCGCGGCGACGTTCAGGATATTCTCTCGCAGGGCCTTGGCTGCCTGCAATGCAGCTTCGCCGCCGATGCCGGCGCCGCGCGAGGCCCAGGTGCCACCGCCATAGGGCGTATGGTCGGTGTCGCCCAGGATGACGCGAACGCGTTCCATCGAAACGCCAAGCACGCTGCCGACGATCTGGGCCGTCAGCGATTCCGACCCTTGCCCCTGTTCCGTGATGCTGGTCTGGCAGATCACCGACCCTTGCGCGTCGAGCCGGACCGCAACGCCATCCTGCGATGAGATTTTCGCGCCGCCCACGCCGTAAAAGGCGGCGCTGGGATTGGTCACCTCGATGAAGCTCGCGATTCCGATGCCTCGATGGACGTTTCTGGCGCGCAAGGCCGCTTGCTCAGCGCGCAACGCGTCGTAATCCATCATTTGAAGCAGCCTGGTCAACGAGGCGTGATGCGAGAGCTGCTCGAACTTCATGCCCGAGGGTGATGCACACGGATAGGCATCGTCGGCGATCAGATTGCGCCGCCGGATTTCGACGGGGTCCATGCCGATCTTCGCTGCCGCCAGATCGACCAGGCCTTCAGTGACCGAACAGGCGATCGGGTGTCCGACCGCCCGGTACTGGCACATCACGTTCTTGTTCTGGAAAACGACGCGGGCCCGCGCCCGATAATTCGCCGTGACATAGGGCCCACCGACCAGATTGACCACCTGATTTGCCTCGATGGCACTGGTGCGCGGATACATCGAATACGGGCCGATCCCCGTCAGGTCATCGATCTCGAAGGCCGTAATCATACCGTCCGGTCTGACGCCGATCCTTCCCCTGCACCGATGATCGCGGGCGTGGATGTCCGTGTTGAAGCTCTCGACGCGGTCCGCCACGAACTTGACTGGCCGACGCAGCAGCTTGGACAGCGCGTAGGTCGCCATTTCGTCGGCGTAGATATGGACCTTGATGCCGAACGAGCCGCCGACATCCTTGCAGACCACTCGGACCTGCGCTTCCCTTAACCCAAGATGCAGCGCCGCGATGTTCTGCACCATGTGGGGCGCCTGGGTGCCCTGATAGATCGTGAGCCGCGCCTCGGCCGCGTTCCAGTCGGCAACGACGGCGCGCGGCTCAAGCGTCACGCCAGTGTGGCGCCCGAATACGAAGTCGGCCTCGACGAGTTCGGACCCCGACAATGCATGGTCGACGTCGCCGGCGTCGAGCGTCCGCTCAAAGGCAAGATTGTCACCAAGCGAAGCATGAATAACCGGGGATGCCGGATCGAGCGCGGCACGCATGTCCGTGACGGCCTCAAGCTCCTCGTAGTCAACCGAAATATGCTCCATGGCATCTTCGGCTGCCGCACGACTGGTCGCCACGATCGCCGCAACGGCCTCGCCCTGCCAGCACACGCGGTCGAGCGCGATTGCGCGCTGAGGCGCGGACTTCAGTCCCTTCAGATGCGAGAGCACCCCGACCCACGGCGTGATGACCGCTTCAAGTTGACGGCCCGTGACGATGGAAACGACACCCGGCATGCGTCTCGCCGCGTCGGCGTCGATCGCGGCGATTCTGGCGTGGGCATGTGGCGACCGTAGAAAAACCACGTGCGCCATCCGCGGCAATTCCAGATCACTGACATATTGGCCGCGCCCTTGCAGCAACCTGTCGAGATTCGGCCGCGGCACGGTCTTGCCGATGTAGGAATTCGGGCGATCAAGCACCGAAAGCGTGACTGCTGGCGCCCGCGTCACCGTCATGCGCCCCGCTCCGCGCGCGTTCTGGCTGTCGCCTCCACCGCATCCACGATGGCCTGATAGCCTGTGCAGCGGCAATAGTTGCCGGAAAGATGCTCGCGGATCGCTCGACGATCAGGCACGGACACATGCTTCAGCAGGTCCTGCGCCGTAATCAGCATCCCAGGCGTGCAATAACCGCACTGCAATGCATTGCGTTCGCGAAATGCCGCCTGAAGATCGGCTATTTCACCGCTGTCAGACAACCCTTCAATTGTCTCAACTGAAGCGCCCTGCGCCTGGACCGTCAGCATCAGACAGGAGCGAACGATCTCGCCATCGATCCGGACCGTGCACGCGCCGCAAACGCCGTGCTCGCACCCAATGTGGGTTCCGGTCAGCTTGAGATTTTCCCGGAGGAAATCGGCAAGATTGAGCCGCGGCAAGACGATGGCGTCGATGGGTTCGCCGTTGACGAGAAGCGAGACCGGTACCGCAGCGTTCACTTGCCGACTCCCGTTTCCAGTTCTGGCCGCCCGAGCAATGCGGCCACGCAGCGCCGGAGCAGGACCGTGGCGAGGTGCCGACGCATGGCCGCAGTCGCCTGCTGGTCCTCCTGTGGATCGAGTTCATCGGCCAGCGCGCTCGTCGCCTCTGCGAGCAAGGCGGGCGTTACGGCGGCATCGATCAGTTTGCCGGCGGCCGCTGCGAGCAATGGCCGATCGCCAACCGCAAAGAAGCCGAGCCCAAGGGCTGAGAACCTGCCGGCCGCAACTACGGCACGGGCGGCGAGGCCAACGGCAGCGTAATCGCCATGCCGCCGGGCATACTCCTGAAAGAAAAATGTCGAGCCTTGGCCTGCGACCGGCACCTCGACCGCGACAAGCAACTCGTCCGGCAACAACGCCGTTTCGTAAATTCCCCTGAAAAACTCCGTCGCAGCAATCCGGCGTTCGCCGGCCGAGCCCCGAACAACGATCGTGGCGTCGAGCGCCACAACACAGGCCGGCAGCTCCGACGCAGGATCGGCGTGAGCGAGGCTACCGCCGATCGTTCCGCGATTGCGAATTGCGGGATGGGCAACGTGGGCAACGGCATCGCGCAATAGCCGCGCGTGCAGTGCAACCTCCGGCGATCTGAGCAGATCGACGTGCCGGGTCAGCGCGCCAATGACCAGCACGTCTCCCGTCACGGTGATGCCGCGCAACTCGGCGAGGCCGCCGATATCGACCAGAATGTCTGGAGACAGGAGCCGCAAGTTCATCGCCGGCATCAGGCTCTGACCGCCCGACAAAACCTTCGCCTTGTCGCCGTGCATGGCGAGCAACTCCAGCGCGTTCACGACGCTGGTCGCGCGGGCGTAGGCGAAAGCCGCAGCTTTCATGTGGGCGTGGCCTCCCGGGCCCAATTTTGGTTTGCCCGATTAGAGGGCCGCCCTCTTCAAAGGTCAAGCTTGTTTATCGAGTGATTATTTGTGCGGCAGGACTTGTCTTCGCCTCGGGAAGGCCGCAGGTTCCTTGCCAACTAAAGTTCAAATCGCGGGGAGGCGGATCATGAAGCTCGGTTTCTTTACGATGCCGATCCATCCTCTCGACAAGGATTGGCGGCAATCGCTCCGGGAGGATCGCGAGGCATTTCTGCTCGCGGATGAGCTCGGGTTCAGCGAGGCGTATGTCGGCGAGCACGTCACCGACAAGGCCGAGAACATCACCTCCAGCATCGCCTTCATTGCCTGGCTCGCAGCCGCAACCAAGCAGATCAAGCTTGGAACCGGCACCATCAACATGCCAAACACGCATCCGGCAGCGGTTGCAGCGTCTATCGCCATGCTCGACCACATGCTTGATGGCCGTTTCATATTTGGAATCAGCCCGGGTGGATTGCTGTCCGACGCCGAGGTTTTCGGCAATCTCGATGCCGACCGCAATGCCATGTTCCTCGAAGCCATCAATCAGGTTCTTGATATCTGGGCTGGTAAACCGCCCTATGATTTGCAGGGCAAATATTGGAACGTCTCTGTCAAACGGACCCTGATCGAGGACATCGGCCAGGGAATCGTCGCTCGCCCTTTGCAGGCCCCTCACCCGCCAATCGTGGTGACCGCGGTTGCGCCATTCTCAAAGGGCGTCACGGAGGCGGCGGCGCGCGGCTGGGATCCGATCTCGGCAAACTTCCTGATGCCGGCCTGGGTGAAGAGCCACTGGCCGAAATATGTCGAGGGTTGTGCGCGCGTGAATCGGGCAGCCGATCCTGCCAATTGGCGCGTCGCCAAGAGCGTGTTCGTGGCAAAGGATGCAGCAACCGCGAAGGCCTACGCCACGTCATCAGACAGTCCCTACGTGTACTATTATCACCAGCTATTCACGAAGCTGAAGCGCAGTGGCCGGCTCGAGTTGTTCAAGACGCGACGGGATCAAGCCGACGCTGAGGTCACACTGGAATCGATCTGCGACAAATTGATCATCTACGGCACGCCTGAAAGCGTGGCTGACCAGTTGCTGGCGTTCCAGGAAGAGATTGGCACCTTCGGAACCCTGCTTTATGCCGGCAAGGACTGGAAAGATCGGGAGCTTGGCCGTCAATCGATGATCCTGATGGCCGAGAAGGTCCTGCCGCGGATCAATGCCACCGCTGCCGGATCATCGACGTGAAGGAGATTCGACATGGCCTTTACTGATCGCATTCCGTACCAGGCGCAGGTCGACCGACCGAAACTGACACTACCTGACGGCAAGAAGCTTGCCGTGTGGGTTATCCTCAATGTCGAGGAGTGGCGCATCGACAATGCAATGCCACGCACCGTGCTGAGCCCACCGATGGGCCAGCCCCTGCTGCCCGACGTGCCGAATTGGTCGTGGCATGAATACGGCATGCGCGCCGGCTTCTGGCGGCAGTTCAAAGCTCTGACCGATCGAAAGATACCGGTGACACTGGCTGCGAACGCCAACGTCTGCAACAGCTATCCGCGTGTGGCGTCGGCGGCGCGCGAGGCGGGCTTCGAATTCATGGGACATGGGTTTGTTCAGGGCCCGATGCACAAGGTCGAGAACCAGGCGGACGCAATCAAGCGCGCGGTCGACACGATTGCTGGATTTACCGGCAAGCCGCCGCGATCATGGGAAAGCCCGGGCCTGACCGAAACCGAAGACACGCTCGATCTCCTGCGCCTCAACGAGATCGAATACGTGGCCGATTGGGTGATCGACGATCTCCCCCAGGACATCGCCACGCCGCACGGCACCGTGACGACGATTCCCTATTCGGTCGAGACCAACGACATCGTCATTCACGCGCTGCAACACCTTCCGTCGGAACAGTTCCTGACGCGCTGCACTGACCAGTTCGATCGGCTGTACCTTGAGGGCGCAGAGAATGCGCGGATCATGGCCATCTCGGTGCATCCCTACATCACGGGCGTGCCGCATCGCATCAAGTACCTGGAGGCCCTGCTTGATTACGTCATCGGCCATGACGGCGTCGCCCTCATGACGGCAAGCGAGATCGGAGATTGGTATCGGGGTCAGATGGCGACAATGTAGCGCGGCTCAGCCGACGACCTTGAGCGGCGCCCGTCGACGATCGGTCGCGCTCTCCGCCATCCTCTCAAATCCCGCGAGGAAGATATCCAGCGCGTCACTGATCATCTGCGCCTTGTCCTCGAGGACAGGCGCTTCGTAGATGTACTTGCGTACGCCATAATAGAAAATGCCGCCGTGAAACACCCAGGCCAGCTCAAGTTCTGCGGCGCTGGGCCTGCCTTGCGTCGCGAGGCCGGCGTCGTGGCGGCATTCCCTAAGAATGCGCGTCAGGATCTTGTCCTTGACCATGCCAACATACCAGCGATTGATATCGAGGCCCTTCAGGCCGGAGTAGAGATAGATCCGGAGCCATCTTCGGTTGAAAATCGCGTCGGTATAGATTTCGTAAAATTCCTGGAGCCGCACGCGGAGCGGACGTGACCGATCCGAGAGCAGCTTCTCCCAGCCGATTTCAAGCGGTTCGAGATATACCTTGCGGTAGACCTCCTTGATGAGATCGTCCTTGCTCGGAAAGTAGCGGTAAAGCAGCGGCTGCGTCACGCCGAGCTTTTGAGCAAGGGCGCGCGTGCCGCCGCCAAATCCCTCCTCCGCAAATAGCTCGGTTGCCTTGGTAACGAATTCACTGCGACGATCGACAGCTGATAGTCGCCTCTGCTTGGCACGAACACGCTTGACGGGCGTCTTTCGATTCATGATGTCTTGTCACCACCGTCAGCCAAAAACCGGCCAAAACCTCCGCGCGCGAACAACAGCGGACTGTTGCGGTTATAGGCGTAGGCTTCCACCGCGCCCAGGAAAATGACGTGATCCCCGCCATAGTAGCGGTTGGCGGCACGGCACTGGAAATTCGCGACCACATCGGCAAGCACGGGAGCATTCCCGAGACCCGGCGTCCAGCTCACACCCGCGAACTTGTCCCCCGACGATCTGGCAAACTGCATCGCCAGCGCCTGTTGCGACGCGTCTAGAACGTTGACCGTAAAATGGCTGGCATTCTGGAAGATCGGCAGCCCCTGCGAAAACATGCCGAGGCTCCACAACACCAGTGGCGGATTGAGCGACACCGATGCAAAGGAATTGCAGGTAATTCCATAGGGCCGTCCTTCAGCCGCCATCGCGGTAACTATCGTCACACCTGTTGCGAACGTACCGAGCGCATTGCGGAAATCACGGGGATCGATCGCCGAACTATCGCTTGCGAGCTCACTGGCGGGATCCAGCGGATGTTTGGGCGAGTCGGACATCCGGCTGACCTCAAAGCGTCAGGTTTTCAGACGGCAGCCCCAGAGCCACCCGCCCGTAATTGGTGCCCGCCGCGTCGAAATTGAACGCGAGATGCGAATTCACCGCATGTGCGTCGCGGAATTGGCGCTGCAACGCTCCCGAGGTGAACAGGCTGCGTGCGCCGCCCGCCGCAAATAGAAGAGACACCGCCTCGGTGCACAAATTGACCGCGAACGCACCGTCGCGCCGGAGCTTCGTCTTCGCTGCAATGCCCGGGATATCGCCACGCCGGACCTCCGCAAGCGTCTCAACGCAGTTGGTGCGCATGATCAGCCGCGCGGCATCTATCTTCGCCGACGCTTCGGCGATCTTGATCTGTGTGCTTTGCAGGTCCCCGATCTTGGCCCGGTTATATGTCGAAGCGCGGTGTCGCGCGATCTCGACATAGTCATCAAGGCAAGCCTGCGCATTTCCCAAACCAACCCCGGACAACACATAGGGAAACAACGAAAACACCGGAAGCATGTAGAGCGCATTCGGATTGACGACGCTGCCCGGCGTCGCACCTCCCGCAAGATCGCTGACGGCAACGGTCATATGCTCGGGAACGAATGCGTCGGTGACCCGCACGTCGTTCGATCCCGTTCCGCGCAAGCCAGCCGCATTCCAGGTGTCGTCGATGCTGTAGTCCCGCCTGTTCAACAGGAATAGCCGATACTCGACACCGTCGGCCTCATCATCCGAGGCGACCACGCTCGCGAGCATGTTCCATCCGCAGGATTCCACCCCGGACGAAAACGGCCAATGACCACTCAGAACATATCCGCCACTTGCCTTCCTCGCACGACCTGCTGGGAAGACAAAGGAAGACGCGATCAGCACATCCGGATCCTCTTCCCACACCGCGCTCTGCGCTTCGGGCGCGAACATAGCCAGCATCCAATGGTGACTTGCAAGGTTTGCAAAATTCCAGGAGACCGAGGCGTCTCCCTGCCCGAGGGCATCGGCGCAGTCGACCAGGGCAACATAGTCGAGCTCGCTGCCTCCGACGCGCTTGGGCTGCAGGATCCGGAAAAGGCCGCTGTCAAGCAAATCCCGCTCGGTCTCCGGCGGCAATCTGCGCAGCTCTTCGGTCCGCGATGCCCGTTCGCGCAATGCCGGAACAAGCGCCCTGGCTCGTGCGACCATGACCGAATAACGATCCATATCCGGGCCTGGCTGTACCTTCGTGTCGAGCCCGCGGCCAACCTCAACCATGGTCTCTTCCTTCGTTCGATCTCCAAGGCAGTTGCGCGTGCGATCGAGCCGTCAACTCAGTTTATCGATCGATCACCAGAGATCAAGGCGCGCAAGCCTGCATTCCGCGAATTCAACGCTCAGGATCCACGACTGCCGCCGGGCGCCCATTTGAGGAAACGCTTCCAGCGATGCTTCGTTCGCACTGCAGGGGCCCATTCTAGCATCCCCACGCCCAAAATTCGATGCCGGACGACCGCGGCTTGCCGAAGGATGTTACCCAGGGCCAGAAACGCAAAAAACCCCGGTCGCCGAAGCCACCGGGCGCTCAACGTCATCGAATTGTTCGCGACAACCCGAACCCACGTCGCAGGATCTAGAGGAGCTCCTTCCTCCAATACAGCGTGTGCTGCCATGCCCAGGGCGAGACAGGGTCGAAGAGCCGATATCCTTGCCGGATAAAATCATCGGCCAAGAAGATGTACTCGCTCGGAGCCGCGTCGCAATCCGGATCAGGATCAGGCAACACCGCACGAAAATGCGATCGGTGGGAACGTCCGTCTGCTCGCGTTTGGGGTGCGGGCGCGGAATGAACTGGGCGCTCATGCAAGCTCCCACAACGCGATGGCAACCAGATCCGCGAGCGCGAGCGACATCAGATAGGCGGTCATACAAACCTCGTTGATCGGCCGTCAGCGCGCGATGCGGCCATGGCATGAATGTGCGGCAGATCGCGCAGCGGGCGGCGATCTTTGGGGCGCGAACCTTAGCCCTGACGCGTGGGGCCGCGGGCGGCGCCGACTTTCGCCGCGCCGCAGCGCGTTCGCGCGCACCAGCCAATTCGTTCTCTTTTCAAGGGATCCGGACGGCGGCGCGCTTGCGACACTCAGGCGACGGGCTGGGAGGATGTGGCGTCGTGACGGTGCGGTCGCCGGCCGATTGGTGAAACGGCAAAGAAAAAGCCCGCCGCGGATTGCTCCGCGCGGGCTCAACAATTTCTGATTTTCGGATTATGCCCCCTGAGTTGCCCGACGGGTCAAACCCTTTTTTCGGGCTGAATGCGATCGGTAAAATGCGATGCGTCGGCTTCGACGGTGAGAAACCGCCTTGAGCGAAAGTTTGGGCATTGATGCGGAATCACAAATGCGAGCCGGCGCCAATCGCCTATGCTTGCTGCGATGATGTCAGTGTGCCGCTGAGCTGCCCGACGCGTCAAGCGGACAGCTCACAATATTTGGATCGGCATCAATACAGTTTTGGCTTGCGTCGGTCGAACTGACCCGCGCCGCATTTGATTGCAAGGAGGAAGCGTCGATGTATTTCGTTGCTGCCGTGCTCGCGGTCCTGTCCGGCCTGTTCTACGCCGCGGGCCATCATCAGATCGGCTCTCTCGGTGCCACCATGTGCCAGTATGGCGGCATGTTCTGCGACAGCCCGGTGCTGGTTCTCGTTGGTGCAGGATTTGCAGCAGCGTGGGGCATGCTGGTCAGCATTCGCTGATCATCCCGCGATATTTTCGACGATGATTTTGTGCCGCTGATTTGCCCTGACGAGTCAATCCTGCGCCCTGCCTCGGGATGCGATCCCACGAACGCTCGCATCTATTGCGGCGTGCTCGGATTTGCCGGATGAGCGGGCTTTGGGCCAGGTGGATCAGGCTCGATCGGTGCCTTGGGCTCGGTCGGTATGACCTTTGCGCCAGCCGCGCGCGCCGCCTCGCCGGTCGTTGAGTAGTTGGCCGAAGCGGCCGGCTGCACGTTCGGCTTGTTCCACGGACCGTAATCCACGATCAGCATGCCGAGCACGCCGAGGATCGCAACCACGGCCGCGACCAACAGCGGCATACCACCATGCCGATTTCGATGCTTGACCGAACCGCCATCCGCAATGCCGTGCGCCTGCATTGTCATCATCGTCTCCTCCACGGAAACAAGCCGCGACCCGCGCGTAAGTTTCCGGTTCCCCGACGTGAAAGCGAGGCATGTCGGTGGAACCAATCCGCCGCTGCGGAATTTCTGGGATATGTGGCCGCCACCGCCGTTCAAGACGTGCGGATAGCGAAGGCGTCGGTCACCTGACGTCGGTCACCTGGCCTTCTATAAATCGCGGCACGGCACATGAACTCCGAAACACCCGAGTTCCCGCTTCAACCCACACTCGGTGAACGAGCGATCGACACCGCGACGGACGTCTCGCGTACGATCACGGAGGTGTCGGATGGACTTCGAGCGGCCGCCGATCGCCTCAGCGATGCCATCGCGACCTCGCGCCGACCGGGCGGAGCCCTGGCCACCGTGAGTGCGGTCACGCGCGAAGCGCCGCTCGCAAGCCTGTTCGTCGCGTTTCTGCTCGGCGTCGCCGTCGCGCGCCGGCGCTAAAGCGTCGATGGGCCCGCGAACGCCGTCCTAGAACTTGCCCTTCGTCGCGTCCTTGGTCGCCGACATCACGCTACCGCTGATCTGCCGCATGTGTTCGCCGGCATTGGTGAACTGGCTGCGCAGGAATTCCGACTGGATCCGCATCGCCTCCTGCAGATCCGTTGCGTGCACGAGCTTGCGCGCATGCTCGAACGCCGCCTTCATGTTCTGCTCGGTGAACGATAGCGCTTGTTTGGAGATCTCGGTACCGGCGCCCGGCATCGACGTCATCGATTTGCTCGCAGCATCAAAGAACAGGCTGAAGGCCTGTTCGGCCTGGTCGATGGTCTTTTCCGCGAGATCGCGCAACTCGGCGGGAACTTCAAGCTTCGGCTCAATCATGATCGCGCCCCCTGAAATAAGCGTCCGGCGACGTTAGCATAGATTGTGACGGCGTCAGCGCCGGATCGCGAGCTATGAAGACCCCACCCGCTCCGGCCAATTGAGGAAAAATTACCTAGCCGCGACCGACGGCCGATTCCAATCATGTCAGCACTGTGGCATAGTGATTCGGCTTCTTCGTCGGTCGCGTTCGCGTCTCTGGGGAATAAGGGGATCCGATGCTGCGCGCCGTTCGTCCGACACCGACCTGCACCCGGTTCAAGGCCAGCATAGAGATGCCGTGCATGAAGTGCGGCACGCAAATGCGGCTTGCCTTGATCGAGCCGCGCGGCCAAGTCTACGACGTGCTGACCTATCAGTGCACGCCTTGCAATTCCGGTGAAAGCTTCCTGAACGCGCGCTAGGCTGCGCGCCTGTTCAGTCCCTCAGCACGGCGGCTCCCGACTCCGTCAGCCCGGGCTCGTCGCCATGCAGTTCGACAAGACCTAGCTCAGCGAGGATGTGCAGATCCTCGTCGCTGACCGGTGACAATTTGAGCCTGCCGGCCTGAATATCCCGCAAGGTCCAGCGCAAGCCGATCGCGCGCTCGAGTGAAAATTCCGCGAATGGATTACCTGCCATCCGCCTCGACTAGTGCGGCATTTGGATCAGACTTTGTCGTTGCCGCGGCGGCTTCATGGACACCACAGATAGATCGCCGCTGGCGCGATCGAGGCGCACAATGCCTCGACCGCGCCAACGCTTCATGCATTGCTTGCAGCGGCTCAGTAGCGGTAGGGATCGATATCGAGAAGCGGGAATGCGCTGAACACGCTCGGCAGATTGGTCGGCATCGCCGGATGCAGGTAGGATTTGTCCAATTCGGCAAAGCTGGTGACGCCGAGCAGACCGAGGCAGCGGATCACCTCGTCCTCCAGCAGTTCAAGCATCCGGACAATGCCGGCCTCGCCGGCCGCGGCGAGCGCCCAGCACTGCAGGCGGCCGATGCCGACAACATCAGCGCCCGAAATGATAGCCTTCACAATATCGGTGCCGCGGCAGAACGAGCCGTCGACCATGATCTTGGCACGGCCCGCGACCGCCTGAACGATCTCGGGCAGGACATGCATGGACCCACGGCCATGGTCGAGCTGTCGGCCGCCATGATTTGAGACGTAAATCCAGTCGACCCCGTGGTCGAGGGCGATCTTGGCGTCTTCGGCGGTGGCGATCCCCTTGAGGATAAGTGGAATCTTGAACTTGTCCTTGATCAGCTTCACCATCCGCCATTCCAGCCCCTTCTGGAAATCGCCGCCGGTGGCGCGGATGCGGCTCTCGCGGACATAGCGCTTGGCTATATCGCGCTCGCGCCGGCTGTAATGGGCAGTGTCCACCGTGAGGCAGAACGCGGCATAACCGTTGTCGATGCTGCGGCCGACCACATCCTCGACAAAGGCATCGTCGCCGCGCACATAGAGTTGGAAGATGCGAAGCGCATCCGGTGCCGCCTTGGCGGTGTTCTCCAGCCCAGGCTCGGACACCGAACTCAGCATGTGCGCCGCGCCGAACGTTCCCGCTCCGCGCGCGACGGCCGCGCCCGCATCTGGATCGAAGATCTCGAGCGCGCCGACCGGGGCGATCATCACGGGAAGCCGGAGCTTGCGTCCGAATACCTCGGTGGAAGGATCGACGTTGATGACGTTGCGCAGGACGCGCGGCCGGAACGCGATCTCGTCGAGCGCCATTCTGTTGCGGCGCATCGTGGTCTCGGTCTCCGAGGCGCCGACGATGTAGTCCCAGGCGTTCTGATTCAGCTTGGCGCGGGCCTTTCGCGCGAATTCGTGCAGGTTCTGGAATTCCTCGCCGCTGGCGCCGAGTTCGACATTGCGCGTCTGCCGAATGGGGGTCCCGTCATTCATGGTGTTTCTTCTCCCGATTTGGCCGGCACATTAGCCGCAGACAAACCGGAAAAGCTACCACCTTGAGCCACGAATCCGGCCAGCGAAGGCCAGCTATTCGCTCGTGAGATAGATCGGTTCTCGACGCGACGCGGTTCGTATCCAGACGACCTCGCCCGAGGCGAGCTAGCTGCCCGAAAACCGGTTTCGGTACTCGGTTGGCGATACGCCGAGGTGGCGCAGGAAGGCTCGCCGCATTCGCTCGTCATCGCCAAATCCCGCGCGCTTGGCGACCTCGACCACGCCGCCGATCTGGCGGCTTTCGAGCAGCAAGCGCGCCGTCTCCACGCGCAGCGCCTCGACGCCGCTTGCGGGCGTCATGCCGGTGCGGCTGACATAGGTCCGGGCAAAGGTGCGTGGCGTCATCCCCGCCTTTTCCGCGAGGGTCTCGACCTTGAGGTCGCTCGTGATGTTCTCGATGATCCAGGCGTGCAGCGCGCTGAAGCGTCCCTCGACGTCCGATGCCTGTGCGGCAAGGACGGTGGAGAACTGGCTCTGACCGCCCGGCCGTTTCAGAAACACCACAAGTCTGCGCGCAACATCGAGCGCGATGGTGTGGCCGAAATCCTCCTCGATCATGGCGAGCGCCAGATCGATGCCGGCGCTGACCCCGGCCGATGACCAGACCCGTCCGTCCTTGACGAAGATCGCGTTGGGCTCAACCCGGATATTGGGAAAGCTATCCTGCAGACGGGGACAATAACGCCAGTGCGTTGCTGCCCGCTTGCCGTCCAGAATCCCGGTCCAGGCCAACGCAAATGCGCCAAGGCAAACCGACGCGATACGGCGCGCCTTCGGCAGCGCCTCTGCGATCCAGTTCATCAACTTCGCGTCGTTGCGAATCTTCCAGATACCGGGCCCGCCGGGGATCACCAGCGTGTCGACCTCGGCCGGCGCAATACTGTCGATCGGCGTCGTGTCGATCATCATGCCGACATCGGTTGGCACCAACCCGCCGGAGGTCGACAGGTAGGACAGCGAGTAGTCCGGTCCCGGCAGCTCGATCGCTTCCAGTTCTGCAAACACCTGCGCCGGTCCCGAGATGTCGAGCAAGGTCACACCCGGAAAGGCAACGATCGCGATCCGCCGCGTCGCCTTCTTGTCGCGCGGCTCAGGCCGGGGCGCTTTGGCAGTTTTCGAGGGCATATTGTCCTTTAAGCCATTCGAGGCTGCCCTGTATAGCTCGCAATGGAATTCTGGAGTTCTGCCATGTCGCGAAATCTGGGCAGCGGATACGAGGCGATCAAATCGCCTTGGACGGATTACGCGATCTACAGTCTACCCGATGCCTCCCGGGTCGAAGCCTGCGACCGTCAGCCGCTGATGGACGCCATGAACGGCATCATTGCCGTCAACTGGCAGGCCACCGAGCCGCACTGGACAGCAACCTCCTCGCCCTTCGACAAGAAGTATAGCCTGATCCTTGTCTACGATCGGTCTGGCCTCATTGCCTTCTCGGTCTACCGCATCCTGCAGATGTCGGCCGGACTTGGAATCTATCGCAGCGGCACGGAAGTGCTCCCGGCGCACCAGGGCCGCGGCTTCTACGGCTTCTTCACATCGGAAGTCCTGAAATGCTCCGGCGCCGTCGCGAGAGCCGAGGGCAACGTGCTCTACGGCTGGCGAACCCGCAACCCGATCGTCTGGGCAGCGAACGCTAAGATTTGCGAAAAAGTGACTCCATCTTTGCTCGACGATACGCAGGATCTCGCCCTGCAGGCGGCTTGTATCGAGATGTGCACCTCGCTCTATCCGGGCAGGCCGCTCGAACTGCCCGACATGATCATGCGTGGCGCTTACGGCCACATTAAGCACCATCGGCAGGCCTATCATGGCACCGCGTCGCTGGTCGATGCAGCGATGTCGCGGAAGATTCCGAATTCAGCGGATGCCCTTTTCTCGGTGGGTTACGCGAGGGTGTGATGTCGATGCTCGGACAACAAGCTGTTTATGCCCCGACGTCGCGCTTCACCGATCGCGCCTATCTCGCGTGGACGGCGGTGGCCATCGCCTACGCCATTGCCTTCCTGCAGCGCGTATCGCCGCAGTCGGTCAGCCTCAGTTTCATGCACGACTTCAACACTGACGCGGCCGGCGTTGCGATGCTCGCCTCAAGCTACTTCTGGGGCTACACCTTGATGCAGATTCCGGCAGGCCTTCTGGTCGACCGTTACGGTGTCAAGCGCGTCGTCCTCGTCAGCATGATCGCCTCCTCGCTCGGCAGCGCCGCGTTCGCGCTGGCGCCGAACCTGCTCGACGTTTTTGTTGCACGCCTGATCGTCGCCTGCGGTGATGCGCTGGTCTTCACCGCACTCCTGAAGCTCGTGGCACAGAGCTTCGCGGATGAACGGTTCGGCATGATGTCGGGTATTTCGCAGGTATCGGGCTATGTCGGAGGCGTGATCGCGACCACGCCGCTTGCAGCTGCGGTCTCGGGCTTTGGCTGGCGGGCCTGCTTCCTGTTCATCGCCTGCATTGGGTTGGCCAACCTGGCTTTCGCCAAGCTCGCGCTCAAGCCCGATCCGGCCTCGCACAGCAACAAGACGCTGAAGGGCGTGGTGATCGCCGCGCGGCAATCGCTGGCTCATGTCGCGAACTGGGGTTGCGCAATGACGTTTGCGTCGCACTTCGCGGTGGTGACGACGC
This sequence comes from Bradyrhizobium australafricanum, assembly GCF_020329495.1. NCBI lineage: Bacteria > Pseudomonadati > Pseudomonadota > Alphaproteobacteria > Hyphomicrobiales > Nitrobacteraceae > Bradyrhizobium > Bradyrhizobium australafricanum. The sequence continues at coordinate 113,487 of NZ_JAGKJL010000020.1, forward strand.
TGTCGGGCGTCTGGGGCATTCCGATGGTCGCGCACTTCTTCCACATCTCCCCGACGGCGGCCGGCACGCCCCTGCTCGCCTTCATGATCGGTAATGCGCTCGGCTCGATCTTCCTGGGTCACGCCGCCGATCGCGCCGCGGCGGCGCTTGAGCGCGCGCTGATCGGCATTTGCGTGCTGCGCATGCTGCTGATCGCGATGCTGCTGCCGCCGATCGCCCAGACATTTGGTCTCGCCTACGTCACCGTCGTGTTCACTGCCTTGGGGCTCGTCGCCGGCGGCACCGTCCCGCTGGTGCTGAAATGCGTCAAGAAGCTCTACACCGCCGATCTGATCGGTGTGGGCGCATCCGTGAACACCACAGCCGCCGGAATTTTCGCCGGCATCTCGCAGCCCATCATCGGCTTCGCGATGCTCGCCGCCAGCAACGCCTCGGGGACCGACGCCGTACACAACACGGCCGCGATCGGCGACGGCGGCTACAGCGCCTTGATTGTCATTCTGCTTCTTATGTCGCTGCCGGGCATTGCCGGGCCTCTCTTGATGAGAAGCAAGTTGATAGCTCGTTAGTGTCGTTATGAGTGTAGGGGGTGTTATGGAGCGCTTGTTCTTGAGAAAAGGCGAAGTCGCGGCAAACTTTCCGGTCAGCAGCTGGCAGAGCGTGATGTTCTCCGAGTTTGAAGCGCAGATGAGCAGCGAGGCAAGGCCGTTCCCTTGCGTGTTCGGCGTGACCGGACATCGCCAGGATCAGCTCCGCTACCTTTTCCTCGATCCGTATGATGTGGCGGTGCTGGGCGAGCAACTCGGGCAGTATGTCTCGCAGGCGCGCTCGTTCGGTCCCAACACCTCGTTGATCGTGTTCACGCGGCCCCGCCCGGTACAGACACTCGACGCCTATTATCGCAAGATGTGGCTGACGCTCGACCAGCTCGCGCGGCTGGACAAGAACCCGTGGCCATCAGAGATTCCGGAACAGATCGACCATCCGATGTGGGAGTTCTCGTTTGCGGGCGAGCCGATCTTCGTGGTCTGCACGACGCCCGCGCATGTGATGCGGCAGAGCCGCCGGTCCAGCGCCTTCATGCTCACGTTCCAGCCGCGCTGGGTGTTCGACAAGATCCTCGGGACGGAGAAGGCCGCGAACGCTGCGTTCGCGGCGGTGCGAAAGCGCCTGATCCCGTACGACAGCGCAAGCCCATCTCCGCTTCTTGGCCGCTACGGCGCAACCGACGGCCGCGAGTATCTGCAGTACTTCCTGCACGACGACAACCATGCGAGCTCGGGCTGCCCCTTCGCCAAGCTCGCGCAGAACAAGGCTCAACCGATCGCGAACAAGGAGCAGGCAGCATGACCCAGATCATCGCAGGCACGAAGACTGAATTTGCCATCGACCCGGAGATCCTGAACCTGCTCCCGGCCCAGGGCTCGGTCGAGCTGCAGCATGATGCGGCCGGCAAGGTGCATCAGTTTCATACCCATCCGGTGGACGAGATCCTGATGATCATCAGCGGCCGGCTGAACTTCATCTGGGATGGCGGCGAGCGCGTGGTCGGCGCCGGCGACACCATCCTGCTGCCAGCCGGCACCCGTCACCAATCCGAAGCGCTCGAGGGCGGCGCAATCTACGTGATCGCGACGCAAACACCCGCCAAGCCGATGAACAACTGACGCACAGGAAGGATTTGCGAGCACCTCAGGACAGTGAGGGATCGCGCGGCGGCTCAACCGCCAAACGTTCGATCAGCTCGATGACCTCGGAACGCTGGTCGGGCGCAAGTCGAAGGAAAGCCTTCAACAGTCGCAGGCTTTCCAGTGTTTCGCTCGATGGAGCTCCGAGCTTCTTCTGCAGCTCCGCAACGTATGTGGGATTTTTCATCTCGCACCTTAAGTGAGGATTACGAATGGCATACCCAGGTAAACGTGAAGGCTTGGCCCAGAAGGTCGACACCGCAGCACAAGAGGCCGAACGCCTCGGCCTCACCACGGCAACCCTCATCCTCCGGATGGCACGCCTCGAGATTGATCGGGCGGAGCCCGAGGAAGTTGAAAGTATGCCAAGGAACAACTTGCGCAGCAAGCCGAACTGAGTTCCCGAAACGGACCAGCTCCAAGGCCGCCGGCGACGCCCCGGGCCTGCGACGCCTGAAGGACATCTCGCCAGGCGAGAGGCTTTCCTCTCGCCTGCGGTCAGGTTGTTTTGCGAATAGTTGATCTTTTGTGCAGGCTGAGCACGATGGGGCGTTTTCGAGCGAAGCGGATACCGGTTCGCGTCAAGGAAGCGCGTCAAACTGGAATCTAGAGCCCCGTTCCGATTCAATCGGAACGGAAAAGGCCCTAGCCGGTGTTGCCTGCCTTGCCGAACGCGCCGGCCTCGGCCAGCGCGGCAATGCGCCGGTCGTCGTAGCCGAGCGTCTTGCTCAACACGTCCTTGGTATGCTGACCGAGCAGCGGGGCCGCAACAGGATCAACGGTCGGCGTCAGGCTCATATTGACGGGCGACTCGATGTTCGGAACCGAGCCGGCGGTTGGATGCGCAATCCTGCTCAGGCGATGCCGGTCGCGCACCTCGGGCGCGTTGAACCCCTCCTCGACCGTCCGCAGATAGCCAACCGGAATGTTGGCCTTCTTCATCTTCGCCATCCAGTTCTCGAGCGTGTCGCCCGCAAACACGCTGGCAATGATCGCGCGCAGCTTCTCCTTGTTGGCCGTCCGCGCCTTGCGGTGAGCAAACTCGGGATCGGTGACGAGATCCGGACGTTCCAGCACGTCGGTAACGAGTCGGCGATACAGCCGGTCATTGGCGCAGGCCATGTAGAGCGGACCATCGGAGGCCCGGTAGACGCCGACGGTCGGCGAACCGTTCGGAGAGTTGCCGAAACGGCCGGGATTGTTGCCATTGATAAGATAGGCCATGCCGTAGAAGCCGGTCATTGACACCGCGGTGTCGATCAATGCGACCTCGACCTGCTGACCGCGACCGAGCCGATCGCGCGCGATCAGCGCCAGCAGGATGGCGTTGCAGGCCGACATGCCCGTCGCCATGTCGACGATCGGCGGCCCGGTGCGCACCGGCTCGCCATCCGGAAAGCCGTTGAGCGACATGAAGCCGCTTTCGGCCTGCGTGATCGGGTCGAAGCCCGGGCGCAGCGCGAAATCGCCTTTGCGGCCGTAGGCGGAGATCGAGCAATAAATCAGCCGCGGGTTGGTCGGCGCCACCGACGCATAATCGAGACCGAATTTCCTCATCACGCCGCCGGAGAAATTCTCCACCACGACGTCGGCCTTGGCGATCAACGCGCGCGCAACCTCGAGCGCGGCCGGATTGTTAAAATCGAGCGCAATGCCGCGCTTGTTGCGGTTGAGGCTCAGATACGCTGCGCTCTCCCCGCCGATTTCAGCATGCTCATAGGCGCGCGTGTCATCACCGCCGTCCGGATTCTCGATCTTGATGACTTCGGCCCCGAAGTCGGCCAGCGTTTGCGTGCAGGCCGGACCGGCCACGACGCGGGTGAAGTCGACGACCAGCAGGCCGTCGAGCGCCGTCGGAACTCCCTCCCCGCGCGGCGTGCGCCCCGGCAATTCTGGTCTGGTCATGATCTGACGCTTCCTCTTATTTTATCAGGCGAAATACGCCGGTCCGTGCCAAGACCGACACTGCTCGCCTTTTAGCGGAAGCTCGTCAGCAAAACCAAACCCGGATTTTGCAGGGCGGGACCTTCGTCAGGCATGGCTGTCGATGACCCAAAGACGACCCGGCGGCCGCCGACGTGGTCGGACGCCTCGCATGCGAAGCAAGCCTGCCGGATGCCGATTTGTGGGGCGCGGAGCCCATACGCAGGCGGGTGGCGGCACGCCGTCGCCACCCGCTTTCGTGATGGGGAGCCTTCGAGCTATTCGGCGATCATTTCGCCGGAGCCGCCGAACTCGGCCGGAAAATCCTTCAACTTCGGCAGGCCATCGCGTATCTGCAGCACTGCCTCGGAATAGTTGACGTGAACGCCTGGGCTGAATTTCAGCGTCGGGATCGTTGCGGTAAACACGTCGACGAGCCCGAGCGTCGGGTGGTTGGTCATCAGGTGACCGCCGCACTTTGTGCAATATTTGCGCTGACTCATCGCGGTCTTCTCGAATGTCGCGATGTGGTCGGCGCCCTTGGTGACCTCGACCGCCTCGGGCTTCCAGAGGCTGAACGCATTCACCGGACCACCGGACCAGGAACGGCATGAACGGCAGTGGCAATAGCCCATTGCCTCAGGCTCTCCGCTGACCTTGAGTTCGACGGCGCCACAAAAGCAGTTTCCAGTGTGATTCATCGGTCGTTTCTCCCTTGGGTTATTTTGATTGGGCCCGCGTCGGCATCGATCCACGTTGCTACTGGCGTTCGTGATGCAGAGAAGATGGCCGCGGCGAACTCCCTTGCGTGGACGTACCAGACCCTTCCCCGCGCGAGGCCTCGAATGCAGGCAGGTCGTCGACGCGACGGAAGTTACATGAGAGTCCGCGCCGCTGTCGACCATCTTCGACACAGCCTGGCCGGGCCCAATCCCGACCGCACACAAGGAAGGAGTTCAGTGCGAGGCAAGGCACAGTCATCCGATCAATTGCTGCCGTGCCGGATTCCTGCGCGGCAAACCGGCACGTCGGCAATCACGTCAGATCAGGACGGTCCTTCACCGGAACCCTGCTTGCCGTCGCAAGCCCGTACATCAGCGCCAGCCGATCCAGGGACTGCTTGAGCCGTCGCGCAAAATAGTCCTGCGAGCGCTGCGTACACAGCCTGCGCCGCAGTCCAACCTGCTCCATCGTCATGCCGAGGATCAGGACATCGTGCACCGGCGCCGAACCGTCGGCGCCGAGTTCATGCTCGGCGCGATTGAGGCGAGAATACGTGGCTTTTGAACGAAAGTGACGCCGACGGCAATAATAGATAATCTAGGACCGCCTCGTTGTTCTCACCCATCCTTAGCTCGACGACCTATCCCTTCTGCAATACCACGCGACCAACCATCGCCCAGCGCAGCGGCTGGCGCCCATACTTGCGCCATTTGGCCAATCGGAAGCAGATATTCACGGCGTTATCTATCCGCAAACATTCAGTCGACTGATCAAGTGTGGCGCGCCTAGGCCGTATTGAAGGTAGCGTTGATCGTGTCAGCGATTTTCGAATAGGACAAGCCGCGGGCGCGGAGATCCTGCAGGGCTGCCGAATGCTCCGGCAGCCAGTTCATCATTTCCATTCCAAATTCCCATTTCTGTCATCCCGCCGGCGCCTTGCACATCTTCCGATATTCCGAGGAAAAGAGTCAGACTTGTTTCTGATAATCGTAACGGCTATAGTGTCTCAGGGTTTGGGAAAGGATGAAACATGCTGGACGCGGCACTGATCGAACGAGCACTGGAAAAGACCGGGAAGAGCAAAGGCGGGCTTGCCCGCGCGATGGGTGTTCGGGCCGGGGCAGTCTCCGAAATCCTGTCGGGAATAAGGTTGATCAAGGCATCCGAGATTGCCCCGATCATGGAGTATTTGGAGCTGAATTCGGTGCCGATCGTGGGCCGGGTCGGCGCCGGCGCCTCGATCCAGCCGGAGCTTGAGCAGGTCCCGCCGGAGGGTCTCGGCGAAATCGAGCTTCCGTTCCCGATGACGGAGGAGACCGTCGCTTTCGAGGTCTCGGGCGATTCGATGCTGCCGAAATACGAGAACGGCGACGTCATCGTGGTGTATCGCGAGCAGCGCTATCCGCTGTCGAGCTTCTACGGAGAGGAAGCTGCGGTCCGGCTGAAGAGCGGCGAGCGATATCTGAAGACGATCGAACGCGGCAGTTCGTCCGGCACCGTCAACCTCAAGAGCTTTAATGCTAAGCCGATCAACGGCGTAAAGCTCGAATGGATCGGCGAAATCTGCGTCACCCTGCCCCGCGGCCAGATCGAAAGGCTGCGCGGCAAGTCGGCGAAGGGTCGCAAATCCGCCCGGACGCAGGGCGGGCGATCGTCCGAGAAGTAACCGCGCTGCTTCAGAGACCGGCCGGATCGATTCGGACGCCTTCGGGACGAATCGGTCCGGCCATGCATGCCTGAATTTCGGTTTCAACAATTCACCTTGACACATTTCCGATTATCGGAAATAATGCGCGGTAACAGTCAGAACATCGAACGATCAGGCAATGCAGTATTTCGTCGTGATGATCGACTATGGCCGCCGTGGCCGCGAGGCGATCGTCGATCCCAAAATGACACGACGCGACGTCGTCTCACGAATCGCCTCGGGAGAATATACGAACATCAGCTTCATTCACGAGATTGCCGAGCGTTCGGTCGAGGATGTCACGGACGACCTGCTGGCCGAGGCCGCCCTGCCGGAGCTCCCCGTGACCGGCGCGAACCTGCAAGCCAATACGCTGGATCACGCCCGCGACCTGCGCAAACACGAACCGGTCTGACACCGCTCACGAGTTGATTGCGAAAACGTGATCTTTCTTGAGCCGGCCACTTGGCCGGAACCCGAAACGGACTAGATAGGGTTCACGCAAAGTCTATTCGGACCAGGCGCGGGTTCCCTCTAGATTAGCGATTCGTTTCTCGGGCCGGCAAATTTCAGCTTCAGATGACTTCGACAACAAACGCCGAGATCGCGAAAGCCGATGGCGATCTCAGGATCGCGCTGCTGCTTGGCATCGCAAACTGGTTTCTGTTTCTGGACCATATTCCGCACAACGTCGTCGGCGCGCTGACCATGCGCAACTTCGGCTTCAGCGGCGCAACCGACCTTTTTGTATTCGTCGGCGGCTACGCCGTGACGCTCATCTACGCCAGGATGACGCTGGAACGCGGATTCCTGGTGGCCGCGACCCGCATCTTCAAGCGCGTATGGCAGCTCTATGCCGCCTATATCGTTCTGTTCGTGATCTATGTCGAGTTGATCAGCTATGTCGCTACCCGGACCGCGGCGCCGGAGATCATCAGCGAGTTCAACATCACCGGCTTCATCGATCACCCGATCCGGACGTTGATCTACGGCCTGTTCCTGCAGGCCAAGCCGCTCAATCTCGACGTGCTGCAACTCACCATTGCCTTGATGGCGTTCCAGCCCATCATCGTGTTCGGGCTGTTGTACGTGCCGAACGCGACGGTCGTCGCGTCCTTGACCCTCTATGCGGCCGGCCGGCTGCTCGACTGGAACCTGTCGTCATATCCGTATGGAGACTGGTACCTCAATCCGTTCTGCTGGCAATTGCTGTTCGTGATGGGCGGCTGGCTCGCGCTGATCGGCGCGCGGCATGCGCCGGCGATCCGCGCGATGCAGGCTGCTCCCGCGCTGCGCGCCATGGCGTTGCTGTATCTGCTGTTCGCCCTGACGATCGTCTCGAGCAGCGATATCCCGGCACTCGCGCAAATGATGCCGAGCGGGCTGAGCGAGATGCTGCCGCCAAACGACCGGGAGGACGTCGCGCCTCATCGCATCCTGCACTTCCTGACCCTGACGTTCCTGTTCACGTGGCTGGTGCCGCGCGATTGGGAATACCTGCGATCTCATGCCTTGCAGCCGATCATCAAGTGCGGCGAGGAATGGTTGGCCGTGTTCTGTGCGGGCGTCTTCCTCTCCTTCGCTGCGCACCTGATCCTGATTACGGGCCCATACTCACTGGCAAGGCAGGTCGCGGTCAGCATCGCCGGCATCGCGGCGATGACGGCCGTCGCCTACTACGTCTCGTGGTCGAAGCAGCAGGACGGCAAGTCGGCCGTCGCTCATTCCTGATTCCTGCGGTTTAGTCGATCGCCAGCGACCGCCGCAGCTCACTATCGCGCAACATGGCGGTATCGGCCCGCCTCCCCGACTATTTCTTGCGCGAAGCCAGGATCTTCTCGGCGGCGCGCAGATGCGGCTTGTCCAGCATCTTGCCGTCCATCTTGGCGACCCCCGACGGGTTATTGGCGAACGCGGCGATCACCCGCTCCGACCATGCAATCTCCTCATCCGTCGGCATAAAGGCCGCGTTGACGACATCGACATGCTTGGGATGGATCACGGCCTTGGCGAGGAAGCCATCCTGCCGCGCCGCGATCGCCTCGGCCTTCAAGGCATCGAGATCGTTGATGTCGGTCGCGATGGTATCGATCGCGACGACGCCGGCGGCGGCCGCGCCGATCAGGCAGAGATCGCGCGCCAGGATGAAGGGCGAGTGATAGCGGCCATCACTGCGGTTGCGGGTCGCGCCGAGCGAGGCCGCGAGATCCTCCGCGCCCCACATCATGCCCCACAGCCGCGGGCTCATGTTCTCGAAATCGAGGATTTTCAGCACCGCCCGCGCCGTCTCGGTCGCGACCGTCACGATCCGGGTGGTGCCCTGCGCGATATCAGAGGCCGCCTCGAATGCGTCAAGATAGAGTGCGAGCCGGTTGACGTCGGCGGCACCGGCGCATTTCGGCAGCACGATTCCATCCGGTTTGCCGGGCATCACGGCGGCGAGATCGCCGAGCGTCAGATCCGTGTCGAGCGCGTTGACGCGGATATAAAGCTGCTGCTCCGGATTGCGCGCATCAAGCATCTGGCGCGTGATGCCCCGCGCAACCACCTTCTGGTCCGGCGCGATGGAATCCTCGAGGTCGAGGATCAGCGCATCGGCTGCGGTCTTCTTCGCGCTTTCATACTTCCGGGTGCTGTCGCCGGGAACGAACAGGAACGATCGCATCGCTTACGCCTTCGGCTTGCAGTGCATCAAGCCGGTGCGGCGGCAGCTTGCCACCACCTCGCCGCGCTGGTTGGTCATGGTGTGCTCGAACTCGACGATGCCCTGGGTCGGCCGCGACTTGCTGGCGCGCTTGCCGATGATTCTGGTGTGCGCCTTCAGCGTGTCGCCATGGAACACCGGCTTCGGGAACTTGACGTCGGTCATGCCGAGATTGCCGACGGTCGTTCCCAGCGTCGTATCGTACACGCTCATGCCGATCATGATGCCGAGCGTATAGAGGCTGTTGAACAGCCGCTGGCCGAACTCGGTCTTCTCGGAGAAATGCGCGTCGATATGCAATGGCTGCGGGTTCATGGTCAGGAGGCTGAACATGGTGTTGTCCATCTCGGTCACGGTGCGGCTGAACTCGTGATGGAATTCCTGTCCGATCTCGAACTCTTCGAAATACAATCCAGCCATTTACCGTCCCTTGTAGTTGGGCGCCCGCTTTTCGACGAACGCATTCAGCCCTTCCTGGCAATCTTCCGTCGATGCGACCACAACAAAGCTTTCCGCCGTGTTTTCCACCGAGCGGCGGAAATCGGCATCGACCGCGCGCATGAAGGCGTCGCGGCCGATCTTCATCACGATTGGCGATTTCGCCGCGAGCTTGCGTGCGATCTCGCGGGCGCGCGCGAGCGCGGTGCCCTTCGGCACCACTTCGCTGAGCAGGCCCATGCGAAAGGCGGTCGTGGCATCGAAGGGCTCGCCAAGGAACAGCGGGCCGAATGCCTGGTGCTTTCCGACCAGCCGCGGCAACTGCACGAAATGGATCGCCGGGATCAGGCCGACATCGATCTCGGGATAGCCGAATGTCGAGCCGTCGCCCGCGACAATCATGTCGCAGGAGATCGCGATCGTCATACCGCCGGCGCGCACTGCGCCATCGATCGCCGCAATGGTCGGCTTGCCCATGCGATACTGCGTATCGTTCAACGCAAAGTATAGCCGCTCGAGAAATGTCTTGGTCTCGATCGCGGGCTTGCCCCTGACGATGTCGAGATCGAGGCCGGCGCAAAACACCTTATGGGCGCTGCTCATGACGACGGCGCGCACTGCGTCGTCATCGCGCGCTTTCGCCAGCGCCGCCAGCAGCGCATCGATCAGGGGAATGCTGAGTGCGTTGACCGGCGCGCGATCCAGCACGATCTCCGCAATCTGGTCGGTGACCGAGTAACGTCGGTGCTCATGATGTGTTGCCTCCCGTTAGCTCTTGGCCTGCCGCACCGCGCCCGAGAGCAGCAGGCCGTCGATCTCGGCGGAACCGAAGCCGGCCTCCGTCAGCACGGCGCGGCTATCCTGCCCGACGTCAGGCGCGGGGCAAAGGTGATCCTCGGACAGGCCCGCGATCCCCGGCGTGCGTGGTGTGTAGACCGTGCCGACGCCAGGTGTGTCCTGGCGCACCGACGCCCTGGTCGCCTCGACATGGACGTTGCGCAGCCATTCGCCGGGATTGAGGATCCGCTCGGCGATGATATCGGCCGCATGCAGCCGGGTCAGCCAGGCATCCGTCGCCTGGGTCAGGAACACCTCGCGCAATTGCGGGATCAGCGCGTCGGCCGCATCGGCGCGGCGGGCGAAGTCGGCAAAACGCGGATCGCCGGCGAGGTCCTCACGGCCGATCGCACCGCATAGCCGCTTGTATTGCGGCTCGTTCACCAGGGTGACCATCATCCAGCCGTCCTGGGTCTGGTAGGTGCCGGCCGGAACGTTCAGCGCGCGCGGCGCGCCGCCCTCGAGGATGAACTCCGCCACCTTGTGGCCGAGCAGCGCCGACGTCGACTGGCAGAGATTGACGTCGATCCAGCGTCCGGTGCCGACGGTGGCACGCGCGAACAGCGTCGTGGCGATGGCCTGGAACGCATAGACGCCGGTGACGACGTCGGAAATCGTGGTGCCGACCCGATGCGGCACGCCATCGGCGCCGAGATTGACCGAGACCAGCCCCGAGAACGCCTGCGCCACCGAATCCGAGCCGGGCCGCTTGGCGTAGGGGCCGCTCTGCCCGAAGCCGCTGACCGACAGGTAGACCAGGCCGGGATTGTCGCGCGACAGGCCCTCATAGCCGAGCCCGAGCCGCTCTGCGACGCCGGGACGAAATCCTTCGATGAGGACGTCGGCCTCGCGCGACAGCCGCTGCGCGATCGCGATCCCGTCCTTGTGCTTCATGTCGAGGCACAGGCTGCGCTTGCCGCGGTTGTAGACCGCCGACAGCGTTGTGTGATTGCCGTAGGTCGTGCCGAGATAGCGCGACCAGTCGCCCTCCGGCGGTTCGACCTTGATGACGTCGGCGCCGTAGACACCGAGCAGCATCGCGCAATAGGGCGAGGCAATCCCCTGCCCGAAATCGAGTACCTTCAGCCCGCGATACGGCGCTTCATGCGTCGGCGTCAGCTTGCCCGCCATTTGTCCTCCCATCGCTGTCGAAGTGCCCTGTCCTTTGGGTATGATCCCCGCGCAAACGCTGCGCGCTTGTCGCGAGGGAAAACCGCTGCGCGCTTTTCGCGGATCATGCCCTACAGCGCCAGATAGCGCTGCCGGATGTTGTCGTTGGCCTTCAGCTCCTCGATGGAGGATGTGTAGACGATCTGTCCCTTATCGATAACCGTCGCGTGGCTCGCAAGGCCAAGGCAAAAATGCATGTTCTGCTCGGCGATCAATACTGTGGCACCGGTGCCGCGGAGCTGCCGCAGCAGCTCGCCGATGCGCTGTACGATGATCGGCGCCAGCCCCTCGCTCGGCTCATCCAGCAGCAGCAGCGCCGGATTGCCCATCAGCGTGCGGGCGATCGCCAGCATTTGCTGCTCGCCGCCGGACAGCCTTCCGGCGATCCGGTGCCGCAGCGGCTCGAGCAGCGGGAACACATCATAGACGCGGCGGATCGACCACTCGTCCTCGCCATCAGGCCCCTTCTTCTGGCCGATGACGAGATTGTCCTCCACCGTATGCTCGGGAAAGATCTGGCGGTCTTCCGGCACGAAGCCGAGCCCGGCGCGCGCGATGTGATGCGGCCGCATTCCTGAGACCACCTGGCCGCGCAGGGTCACCTTGCCGCGGCGCGCCGGCGCCAGCCCCATGACGGCCTTCATGGTGGTCGACTTGCCGGCGCCGTTGCGGCCGAGCAGCGCCATGGTCTCGCCCTGCCGCACCGACAGGCCGACGCCGAACAGGATCTGGCTGGTGCCATAATAGACGTCGAGGTCCTCGACCTGCACCACCGGCTGCGCGCTCATGCCACCGCTCCCGCGTGGTCGTCGCTGCCGAGATAGGCCTCGATCACGGCATCGTTCCTGCGGATCGCGTCCGGCGTCCCGGTCGCCAGGATCCGGCCGTAGCACAGCACGACGATTTGGGGCGCAATCTTGAACACGATGTCCATGTCGTGCTCGATGAACACGACGGTGATCTTCTGCTTCTCCCAGAGCTCGCGCACCTTGTCGATCATGCGCCAGCGCTCCTCGGTACCCATGCCCGCGGTCGGCTCGTCGAGCAGCAGCACCTTGGGCTCGAGTACCAGCGCGAGCGCGATATCGAGCAGCTTCTGGTCGCCATGCGACAGCGTCGCCGCGGTCCGGTTGCGCTTGCCGGCGAGGCCGAGCAGCTCCATCGCATGCTCGGCGCGGTCGCGCGTCTCGGCCAGCGGAAACCGGCGATGCATCACGCCGGCGCGGCGCTGATCGGCACAGACTGCAGCCAGCATCGTCTCCTCCACCGTCAGCGACGGGAAGATGCTCGCGACCTGAAAGGCGCGGCCGATGCCATGGCGCACGATCTCCGGCGGGGCCTTGCCCGCCATGTCGACGCCGTTGAGCAAGATCTGCCCGGCATCAGGTTGCAGCGCGCCCGTGATCAGGTTGAAGAATGTGCTCTTGCCGGCGCCGTTGGGGCCGATCACGGAGGTGAGCGAACCGTCAGCGAAGTCGAGCGAGACGTTGTCGGTCGCCTTGACGCCGCCAAAGGATTTCGAGAGTCCGCGAATCTCCAGCATGGCTAACCGCTCGCCTCCCGCAACCCGCCATAGGTGCTCCACGACGTGCCGGCAAGCCAGCCGCAATCGACCGGCACGTTGGCGCCGGTCATCGCGGAGGCCGCGTCGGACGCCAGGAATGCGACGACGCGGCCGATCTCCGAGGGGTCGACGAGGCGGCGAAGTGCTGCATTGGCAGCCAGCGCCGAGACATCCCGCTCTCCCCGATCGATGGCATTCTTCAGCGCCGGCGTCAGCGTATAGCCGGGGGACACGGCATTGACACGGATGCCGGACGGCCCCCATTCGGCCGCGAGGCATTCGGTGATGGCAATCACCGCCGCCTTGGCGGGCGCATAGGCATGCAACGGCATCGAGCGCATGCCGGCAATCGAGGCGATGTTGACGATGCTGCCGCGCTTGCGCGCGATCATCTGCCGCGCAAAGGCAACGCAGGCGACATAGGTGCCGCGCTGGTCGATGCGCACGACGTCGTCCCAGGAGGTCATCGGCAGCTCGTGCGGCCGGACCGGCACCTGGATGATGCCGGCGCTGTTGACCAGCACCGCGACCGGGCCGCCGTCGCGCTCGATCGCGGCCGCACACGCCTCGACGCTGCGCTCGTCCGCCACATCGGCCGCAAACGCCTTGCCGCCGACTTCCGCCGCAACCGCCTGCGCCTTGGCAAGATCGCGGTCGAGAACGGCGACGAGATCGCCGGCCGCTGCGAGCTCACGCACGCACGCCGCGCCGATGCCGCTGGCGCCGCCGGTTACGACGCTGATCCGCGTCTGTGCACTCATGGCGCGCGCTCCCCGGCTTCTCCGCGACGCTGCGCGAACCATTCGACGACAAAGTCCATCAGGCCCTTTCGCAGGCCGATGGCAAAGAACAGGATCACAATGCCGAGCACGATGCCGTGATACTCGGTCAGGCGGGTAACGGTATCGTTGAGGATCAGCAGCAGCACCGTGCCGACCATCGGTCCGAGGAAGGTTGTCACGCCGCCGAGCATGTTGATGAAGATGCCCTCGCCCGAGATCGTCCAATAGGCGAACTCGGGATAGGCGCCGGAGACGAACAGCGCCATGATGATGCCGCCGGTCGACGCGAACAGCGCAGCGAGCACGAAGATCGTCAGCTTGGCGCGCCAGACATCGATGCCGATGAAGCTCGCCCGCGTGGCGTTGTCGCGGATCATGCGCAGCGTGTAGCCGAACGGCGATTGCGCGATCTGGCGCATGAGCAGCAGGCCGATCACCAGCAGGGCGCAGCTCGTGATGTAGAGATGTAGATGATTCGACAGATCGATGCCGAGAAACGGCGGCCTCGGGATCCCGCCGCGCAGGCCCTGGTCGCCGCCGGTCAGCGATTGCCACGACAGGATGGTTGAGTGAATCAGCATCTGAAATGCCAGCGTGACGAACGCGAAGTAGATTTCCTTCAACCGCACGCAGATCGCGCCGATGACGACGGCGACGACCAGGGTCATCGCCAGCGTGGCGACGAAGGCCACCGGGATCGGCACGCCGGTCTTCTGCATCATCAGCCCGAAACCATAGGCACCGAGGCCGAAGAACATGCCGTGGCCGAACGAGATCAGTCCGGTGTAGCCGACCAGAAGGTTGAGCGACGTCGCGAACAATCCATAGGCCGCGCAGCGGATCACGAAGTCGAGCAGCTGCTTGCTGCCGAAGATGAACGGCAGCAGCGCGAGCAGGACAAAGGCCGCGAGCGCGATCAGCACATCGCGGTAACGCTGCGGCCTGGCGTCGATCCGGGCAACATCGAGGGGCTGCGTGCCCTGCCCAGCCTGCAATTCGGTCATGCGACCTCCTTGCCGAACAGCCCGCTCGGACGCGACACCAGCACGACCACCATGAACAGATACATCAAGCCCTCGGTGAACAGCGGGAAGCCGAGCGATCCGAAGGAGCGGATCAGGCCGATCAAAAGCGCGCCGATCAGCGCTCCCAAGATCGAGCCCATACCGCCGATCACGGTGACGATGAAGGACTCGATCAGCACCGAGAACCCCATGCCCGGTGTCAGCGAGCGCACCGGCGCGGCAAGCGCTCCCGCCAGTCCCGCCAGCATGCCGCCGAGGGCGAATACGCCGCCATAGATCAGCCCGGTATTGATCCCGAGCGCCGAGACCATTCCGGGATTATGCGCAGCCGCACGGATCACCTTGCCGATCCTGGAGCGCGCCAGCCCCAGGCCGAGAACAACGGCCGCGGCGAGCGCCACCCCGATCAAGAGCAAATAGTACGGCGGCACCACGCCGCCGGCGATGAACAGCGGCGGCACCTGGAATGCAGCCGGCATGCCCATCGACTTGAACTCAGGCCCCCAGATCATGCGGACGACATCGTCGAAGATCAGCACGAAGGCGTAGCAGACCAGGAGCTGCATCAAGACGTCGCGGCCGTAGACCCGGCTCATGAACACGCGCTCGAAGATCAGGCCGAGGATCGCGGTGCCGACGGCGCCGCTCAGCATCGCCAGCGCGAAGCTGCCGGTGAGCTGATAGGCCGTCATCGCGAAATAGGCGCCGAACATATAGAAGGCGCCGTGGCTGAAATTGACCACCTTGAGCACGCCGAAGATCAGCGTCAGCCCAACGGCGACAAGGAACAGCAGCATGCCGATGATCAGGCCGCTGGTGGTTTGCGTCACCAGGCAGGCAGGGCTGGCGAGGCAACTGGCGAGCGCGTCGAGGTCCACGGAAAATCATCCATCACGGCGGGCCGCAACGTCGGCGCGCGACAAACATCAGATGCGAGGCGGAGGCAGCAGATTGCCGCCTCCGCCCGACATGCGGATCAGGTGTAGCCCTTGCTCTTCTTCCACTCGGCTTCGAGCTCGAAGATGGTCTTCCAGTCTCCAGCCTTCACATCGGGCACGTAGGGCTCCTGCGGGATCGTGGTGCCCCAGCCGATGGCGTAGCCGACCAGCGTGTGATCTTCGGCGCGCATGGTCACGGTGCCGTCGGCGCCGAACGGGCACTTGATGGTGAGCCCGGTGAGCGCTTCCGCGACCTTCTTGCCGTCGGTCGAGTTCGCCTTCTTGACGGCCTCGTTGAGGAACATGACCGCCGTCGCGTTCTGCCACGACCAGTTGGTCGGATACTCGTTGTACTTGGCCTTGTAGGCATCGCCCCAGGCCGCATTTTCGGGCGTCGGCGGGAATGTCTTGATATAGCGATCGCCGGAGTGGATGCCCTTGGGCAGGTTCTTCACCACCGTGAGTGCGGTGTAGTCGGCCATGTTGACCGCGAACACCTCCATCTGGGTGAACATCGCGTAGATGTTGGCCTGGTCGATGTAGGAGGTGAGATCGCCGCCCCACAGGCACGAATAAAGCGCCTGCGGCTTGGCCTGCAGGATCTTGGTCACCACCTCGGTGTAGTCGGGCTGGAACAGCTTTGGCCAAGACTCGCTGATGATCTCGACGTCGGGCGCGAACTTCTTCAGATACAGCACGAACTCGCCGGTGGTGTCGCGGCCATAGGCATAGTCGGGCGAACAGGTCGCCCATTTCTTCAGGCCCTTGGCCTTGGCGATCCCTGCCGCGTAGCTGGCGCCGACGATCGAGTCGTGAATGCCCTGCCGCACGCAGCGGAAGGCGTTCGGGATGTGCTGCTTGGGATCGGCGGTCAGCGATGACGCTTCCGAGCAGGTGTGGATGCAGAGCACGCCGAGATCGCGCGCCACTTCGTGAACCGCGAACGATCCCGAGGACGCTTCGCCGTCGAGCAGCATCTCGCAGCCGTCGGTATTGACGAGCTCGCGCGCGACACGCGCGGCTTCCTGCGGCTGTCCCTTGGAGTCGCGGATCACCATCTCGATCTGCCGTCCGGCAAGGCCGCCGGCGGCATTGACCTTCTCGACCTCCAGCAGCACTGCGTTGCGCGAGGACGTTCCGAGCTGCGCGACGCGGCCCGACAGAATGGTCGGCATGCCGATCTTGATCGTCTTGGCCTGTGCGCGCGCCACCCATGGCGCGGCAAAGCTCACCGCACCGGCGCCCATCAGCGCAAGCGTCGAGCGCCGGGTGATGCCCGGTTTCCGGGTCCTCTTCATCATTCCCCTCCCTGTCGGGTTCGCGTTCCCAAAATCCCTGCCGGAGATCGTTCCGTCTCCATGACCACGATGTTTTCAGAGCAAGGGGGGTGACGTCAAGCCAAAGATGAATTACGACTCATAATTCATCTAGGGAGAAAACGGCGCCGGAATCGGCCCCGCCAGCGGCAAATGATCAACCTTTCCAGCTTCATCGCATTTCATGCCCGGCGGACTCCGGACCGCTGTGCGCTGAAATATCGCGGTGAGGACGTCTCCTACGCCGACTTTGATCTGCGGATCCGGCAGGTCGGCGGCTGGCTCGCGGCGCGCGGGATCGCGCCCGGCGACATCGTCGCCGTGCTGATGAAGAACAGCACGGCCTTTCTCGAGCTGGTGTTCGCGACCAGCCATATCGGCGCGGTGTTCCTGCCGATCAACTATCGCCTGTCGGCCGATGAGGTCGGCTACATCGTCGGCAATTCGGGCGCGCGCCTCTTGGTCGCCGACGAGGAGTTTGCCGCGATCGCCGCCGGCGGCGCGCCAGTCGTGCTGCTCGATGAGGTCGCGCAATCCAGCGTCACCAACCTTGCGCCCGACATCGCGCCGGCGCCGATGCATGTCTGCCAGCCGCGCGACCTGATGCGGCTGATGTACACCTCGGGCACGACCGATCGTCCCAAGGGGGTGATGCTCACTTACGAGAACGTCTACTGGAAGTCCGCCGACCAGACCTTGGTGCTCGGGCTCAACGCCGACACGCGGCTGCTCGTCGTCGGTCCGCTCTATCACGTCGGCGCGCTCGACCTGCCCGGCATCGCGGTGCTCTGGCATGGCGGCATGCTGTGCATTCACCGCACCTTCGAGCCTGAACCTGCGCTCGCCGCGATCGAGCGGGAGAAGCTCAACGCGGCATGGTTCGCGCCGGTCATGACCACGGCCCTCCTCACTCATCCGAACCGCGAGCGCTACGACGTCTCCAGCCTGCAATGGGCGATCGGCGGCGGCGAGAAGACACCGGAGCTCCGCATTCGCGCCTTCTCCGACTATTTTGGGAAGGCGCGCTACATCGATGCCTACGGCCTCACCGAAAGCTGCGGCGGCGATACCTTCATGGACGCCGGCCGCGAGATCGAGAAGATCGGCTCGACCGGCCGCGCTATCGCCCATGTCGAAATCGAGATCCGCGACGATGCCGGCAAGCGCCTGCCGGCCGGCCAGAACGGCGAGATCTGCCTGCGCGGCCCGAAGGTCACGCAGGGCTACTGGAAGGATCCGGAGAAGACCGCATCCGCCTTCTTCGGCGACTGGTTCCGCACCGGCGATGTCGGCTATCTCGACGACGACGGCTTCCTGTATCTGACCGACCGCAAGAAGGACATGATCATCTCCGGCGGCGAGAACATCGCCTCCTCCGAGGTCGAGCGCGTCATCTACGAAATGCCTGAAGTGCGCGAGGTCGCGGTGATCGGCCTGCCGGACGCGCGCTGGGGCGAGAAGCCGGTCGCGATCGTGGTGCTGGCCGACGACGCCAAGCTCGACCTGCCCGGTCTCACCGACCACTGCCGGACACGGCTCGCCGGCTTCAAGGTGCCGCGGCAGCTCGTCATCCGCGACAGCCTGCCGCGCAACCCATCCGGCAAAGTGCTCAAACGCGTGCTCCGCGCCGAACTCGAGGCCACCGCATGACGCAAGCGACAACCGCCAAGGTGACAAAGCTCAACCGGGTCGAGCGCAACGCCTGGACCAAGCAGAAGATCTTCGACGCCGCGACCAAGGTCGTCGGCAAATACGGCTATGCCGAAGCCTCGGTCGCGCGCATCACCGAGGCCGCCGGCGTCGCGCAGGGCACCTTCTACAATCATTTCGAGAACCGCCAGGAGCTGCTCGACCAGCTGCTGCCGAAGATCGGCCTCGACATGGTCCGCTTCATCCATGCGCGCACCGGCACCGCGAGCGAGGCCCGGCAGGAGGTCGAGCGCTTCAGCGCCTTCTTCGATTTCATCCGCGAGGTGCCGGAATTCCTGCGCATCCTCAACGAGGCCGAATTCTTCGCGCCGATCGGCTACCAGAAGCATTTCGACAACATCTCGAGCGCCTATGTGCGGATCCTGCAACGCGCGCGGGCAGCGGGTGCGACCAACGCATTCAGCGACGAGGAATTCGAGGCCATCGTCCAGGTGCTGATGGGCGCGCGCGGTTATCTCAGCCGCCGCTACTCCTATTCCGAGCGCGGCGTCACCGCGGTGCCCGACTATGTGATCACCGCCTATCAAAAGCTGGTCACCCGCGGCCTGTTCACCACCAGCGACAAGGGAAGAAAATCATGAGCGCTGAGGGCACCATCCTCGTCACCGGCGGCAGCCGCGGCATCGGCGCGGCGACCGCGACACTGCTCGCCGATCAGGGGCATCGCGTCGTCATCGTCGACATCGCGCCGGAGCCGCTGGTTGGAACAGCCGCCGTCCTGTGGCCGGCGCCGTTCGACGTCGCGAACGAGAGCGCCGTTGTCGCGGGCATTGCCGATATCGAGACCGCGCATGGTCCGATCAGCGGCCTCGTCAACGCCGCCGGCGTGTTCGGCAAGATGCACACGATCGAACGGGTGCGGATGGAGCAATGGGACCGCGAGGTCAATATCGACCTGCGCGGCACCTTCCTGGTCGCGCGCAGCGTCGGCATCGCCATGGCGAAGCGGCGGCATGGCGCGATCGTCAACGTCGCCTCGGTGGCCGGCATGACGTCGGGCCCGATCCACGCCTATACCGCGGCCAAGGCCGGCGTCATCCAGATCACGCAGACGCTCGCCGCCGAATGGGGCCGTTCCGGCGTCCGCGTCAACGCGGTGTCGCCCGGCTTCACCCGCACGGCAGCGCTCGAGGCGGGCATCGCATCGGGCGCCCTGAACAAGGATCTGCTGGCGCGGCCGACCGCGCTGAACCGGCTGGTCGAGCCGATCGAAGTGGCGCAGGCGATCGCATGGCTGCTCTCGCCGCAGAGCAGCGGCATCACCGGCATCAACCTGCCGGTCGAT
The DNA here is from genome assembly GCF_020329495.1 of Bradyrhizobium australafricanum. Classification (NCBI taxonomy): domain Bacteria; kingdom Pseudomonadati; phylum Pseudomonadota; class Alphaproteobacteria; order Hyphomicrobiales; family Nitrobacteraceae; genus Bradyrhizobium; species Bradyrhizobium australafricanum. The sequence goes on from NZ_JAGKJL010000020.1 coordinate 133,277, forward strand.
GCCGGCTACATCGCAGGCACCACCTGGGCCGCCTATGGCGGCCTGCCGGAAGCCCCACGCAGCTGAGGACAACGCATGAATATCGAGCTTCCGCGCAAACACCTCGATCTGTCCTCCGCCATCGCCGAGGGTGACATCCGCGTGCTGCTGATGGTGCTGGTGCATATGACCGGCGACGAGAAGTGGCTCGAGCCGCCCTACAAGCCGAAGCGCGACGTCCGTCTGATCCCGGATCCCGACGCCGGTGTGCCAAAGGAGATCCAGGACGAGATTCGCGCGGCGGTCCTGAACCTGTTCGCGAACGGCACGCCGAAGCCCATCATCACCGATCCCGGCAATGAGCTGATGCTGCGGATGATGCGCGCGACGCTCGGCGACAATGTCGCGCCGGAATATGCGCCGCTGATGCGGGAGGAGATGGGGTTCATCCCACGCGACGCGCGCTGGCGCGAGCGCCCCTCTGGCGAGAAGCTGGCGCAGCAGCATGTGCTGATCGTCGGCGCCGGGGTCTGCGCGATCGCGCTTGGCGTCGCGCTCGGCCGGCTCGGCATCCCCTATACGATTGTCGAGAGGCGGGACGAGATCGGCGGCACCTGGTACGTCAACCGCTATCCCGGCTGCGGCGTCGATACGCCGAACCACTCCTATTCCTTCTCGTTCGGCGCCCGCAATCCGTGGACCCGCTATTTCGCACAGCGCCAGGAGCTGCTCGATTATCTGCTCAAGGTCGTGCGCGAATACGGCATCCGCAAGCACGTCCGCCTCAATACCGAGCTCGTCGCCTCGCGCTGGGACGAAGGCAAGCGACGCTGGATCTCGACGCTGAAGACTGCCTGCGGCGAAGAGACCTTCGAGTCCACCGCGCTGGTCAGTGCGATCGGCCAGCTCAACGATCCCTTGCCTGCTCGCTTTGGGGGAGACGAGAACTTCACCGGTCTGAAGGTTCATTCGGCGCTGTGGTCCGACGACATCAAGCTCGACGGCAGGCATGTCGCCGTGATCGGCACCGGCGCGACCGCGATGCAGCTGGTGCCGTCGATTGCCGACCGCGTCGCCTCGGTCACCGTCTACCAGCGCACCGCGCAATGGGCGCGGCCGGTGAAGGGCTATTCCGATCCGATCACCGAAGGCGCGCGTTGGCTGCTCGCGCATCTGCCGTTCTATGTGCAGTGGTACCGCTTCAACATGTTCTGGCGTTACGGCGACGGATTGCTGCCGTTCCTGCGCAAGGATCCGGCCTGGCCGCATCCGGACCGCGCCGTCAACAAGGGCAACGACCGGCATCGCCAGGAGCTGGCCGACTTCATTCTCTCCGAGCTGAAGGATCGCCCCGACCTGATTGAGAAATGCATGCCGACCTATCCGCCCTACGGCAAGCGCATCCTGCTCGACAACAACTGGTTCAAGACGCTGACCAAACCGAATGTCGAGCTGGTCACCGACAAGATCGACCATTTCGATCGGCACGGAATCGTCACGGCCGACGGCACGTCGCGGCAGCACGACGTCATCGTGATCTCGACCGGCTTCAAGGTCTCCGAGATGGCGGCGCGGCTCAACATCACCGGGCGTGACGGCAAGAACCTCAAGCAGACCTGGCGCGACGACAATCCGACCGCCTATCTCGGTCTCACCGTGCCTGATTTCCCCAATCTCTTTCTGATGCTTGGTCCCAACTCGGGGCCCGCGCATGGCGGCAGCGTGATCTTCCAGTCGGAATGCCAGAGCCGCTACATCTCCGCCTGCCTTGTCGAGATGATCGAGAACGACATCGCCGCGATCGACGTGCATCCCGACGCGCATGACGCGTATATCCGCAACGTCGACGCCGAGCATGAGCAACTGATCTGGACGCACCCGGGCATGACGACCTACTACCGCAACAGCGGCGGCCGCGTGTTCTCGGCGATGCCGTGGCGGTTCGTCGACTACTGGAAAATGACGCACGATCCGGACTTCACCCAATATCGAAAGACCAAGGCGCGACAGGAATCCTGACCTGAGTTCCCTCGCTCGTTAACTTGACAGAAGGCCATAACTGCCGCAGCATTTCGCTGACTGCACCTGTTGGGGTGCTGGAGCGCTTGCTCCTCGCGTCGCAGGAATTGACGGACGATTATGGGATCGGCCGCCAGGCAGCAGAAGCGGACAGATGTCCGTCGGACCACCCCTCGGAGAGGAGCATGACGCCACCGGCGAAAGCCAGCGACCTTGCTCAGCGGCAAGGTCACGGTGCACGTTGAGGCGAACAGCAGCTGCTAGCCGCGTGCACTGCCGACAATCTGAAGATATCCGCAGGACGAGAGCGCAAAGGCCACGCGCTTTTAGGTCCCGAAACACCACTGGTCTTTACCAGACATCCTTCGCTAAAACGAAGTAGCAGGGCCCCGCAAGATGCTTGAATGCACCGGGGCCCATTCGTTTGCCTGCCATCTCCCTTCATCAGGCCGCATTGCACCCCCGCGCGGGATCGGAAACAATTGTCCCGACCGGGTGAGGAACGATGATGGAAAAGCCGCGCGTACGCATCTACACCGACTACAAGTCTCCCTATGCCTACGTCGCCAACAAGCGGCTATTCGAACTCGAGGAGATCTACAGCGTCGATTTGGAATGGCTGCCCTACACGCTTCGCATTCCCGAATTCATGGGCACGGTCGAGGAACGCACGCCGCACTTCTGGCGCAAGGTGCGCTACGCCTACATGGATGCGCGGCGGTTCGCCAACGCGCAGGGATTGACCATGAAGGGCCCGCGCCGGATCTATGACGCGTTCTATGCCAGCGCCGGCATGCTGTTCGCGCAGCGCCACGGACTGTTCCGGCCCTATCATGACATGGTGTTCCGGAAGTTCTGGAACCATGAGCTCGAGATCGACGAACTGCCCGAGATTGCCGACGTGATCACCGCGGTCGGCGGCTCCGCCGACGCCTTCGAGGCCTATGTTCGCGGTCCTGCCCGCGCCGAACATGATCGCATCATCGACGAAGCCGAAGCGCTCGGCGTGTTCGGCGTGCCCAGCATGGTGTTCAACGGCGAGTTGTTCTGGGGCGGCGACCGCATCACATGCTGATCGAGCGGATCAAGCAGCCTGAGACGATTGCGATCGCGCTTGGCAGCCGGCACCGGACGTAGGCGCCGACCGTTTCGAATCGGCCTATCGTCGCTGATCGATCAGCCTCCGTTCAGGATCGCCCAGCATCTGGTGCGTTCCAGCACCGGCTTCAACGCCGCGCGCTCGCCGGCATCGAGCGCGGCAAACTTCTCGCGCAGCTGCTGCAGGCATTTGACCTGATATTTGAACGGCGCCAGCGCGTAGGGCAGTCCCCAGACGTTGATCTCGATCCGTTCGAGGCCCTTCGCGAATGCATCCGCGTTGGCCGCCAGGAACGGCAGATAAAGTTCGCCGGCGATCCGCAGCAGCGCCTCCGCGAACCCGCCAAGCGCCTGCTCACGAGGATACCAGTCACCCTCGACACCTGACGCATCGTCGAGCCGCCGCACCCAGTGATCGGTGAACGGCGCGCGCTCGCGCATGATCCGCATCGGGGTCGGGTCGGTCGCCATCTCGCTGAGCTGGCCGAACCAGGCAAAATCCGCCAGCGACGGCCGGCTGCCGAACAGATAGCTCCTCATGCCGACATGAGGCTCGAACGCGGCAAGCGTACGCCGGTAGCTCTCCTCCAGCAGCGGCCTGTTCTCATCCGTCGCGCCGAGAATGACCATGCGCGAAATCTGCCGCTGCCGGAACTCCTCGATCTCCTCGCAGCTGCCGGCCTCGGCCTCCGATGTCGACCACTCCTCGCCGGCCCAGCGCGAGACATAGGCCTGGTCTTCCGGATCCCACCAGCGATAGAGAAACAACGGCTTCACCGCCCATTCGTCGGCGAGGTCCTCGAGCAGATCGCAGATGAAAGCGATGGCCTTGTCTTCGGGGATCACCGACCGTCCCTGATGCCGCGCTTCCAGATCATAGGCCAGCGTCGTGGTCTCGCCGCGGTAGCTGCCGTCGGGATATTGCAGCACCGGGATCAGCATCGGCTTCAGATGCGCGGTTGCCTCGCGCAAAGCCTTGGTCATGATCACCCAGTCGTGCGGGATCCGGCGGTAGCGCATCAGCGCGCGCAACTTGATCGCATAGGGCGAGGCGGTCGAGCCGACCAGGCGATAGCGGTTCTCCGTCATGACGACGCCTCCGAAAATGCCGGATTGCCGTACGGATAGAACTGCGCGAGATCGACGTTCTTGTACGGCAGCTTGTCGAGACGCGTGGTACCGAGGAACGGCTCGTCGGGTTCGACCAGGAGGATCATCTTGGCAAATCCATTGTCGTCGAAGCCGCGCCGGAAATGGACCCGCGACTTGATCGCCATCACGTCAAAGGTGCCAATGTCGGGCACCAGCGCCTTGAGCGAGAACGGCTCCATGACCTGCACCAGATAGGTGGACAGGATCAGTACATTGTTGCGGCCGAAGCGCACGCAGACCCAGAACTGGCCGTAGCCCTCGCCCGCCGCCGAAACCGTGCCCTGAATCCGAACCGAATCGCCCGCCGACTCGTCGGCGCGGCCGCCGATCTCCATGTCGAAAGCATCGCCGGCCTTGGCGCCGGCGGCCTTGAGGCTTGCCGTCGCCCTGGCATCCGCAATGGTTGCGATCACGGTGTTGGCGAGGTCCTGCGCGATGATCTCACGCAGCAGCCAGGTCGCCGCCCCCGACCGGTCGCTGTGATCGGCCAGCACCACCGGTGTATTGCCAGCTGCGACGGCCTGCTTGGCCAGCGCGACGCCCTCGGCGATGCTGTGCAGTTTGGTCGATTGCAGCAAGGCTTCGCGCAGACGCCAGATCGTGCCCGCGAGATCACGCGCGACCTGCTCGGCGAGCTTTGGATTGTCGTTGGTCAGAACCTGAACGGTCATGCCGACATCGGGAACGTCGGCGAACGGGAAGCCGAAGAAGATGTTGACGTAGACGTCGACCTCGCGGGCCTCCCAGACCAGCGCGCGCTGCACGAGGTCCATCCACGGCCGCGCCCCGGTCCACTGCAGCACCGTGGGCGAGATCACGGGAACCTTGATCGTCCTGTGCGCCGGCTTGTAGTCGCCTCGGATCGCCCGCACCAGCATGCGCGCCGCGCGTTCGCCCTGCAGATGCGCGTCATAATGCGGGAAATATTTGACCGCGAATGCCATGTCCGCCTGCTCGAGGAACGCCTCATCCTCATTGCCGTGGGGATCGAAGGTTGCGGCGATGAAGGCGGAGCGGCCGACCACTTCGCGCACCTGCCGCGCCAGATCGGCTTCGGGACGCGGCACGCCGCGCACGGCCATCGCGCCATGCAAGCACAGATAGACGCCGTCGAACGGTCCCTCCTCCTTCAATCCGGCGATCATCTTGCCGGTGAAGGTGCGATAAGCTTCCTCGGTGATCCAGCCGGATCCGGTGTAAGTCTTCGGCCAGAGCGGGGATTCGATGCCGACCAGTTCGACCTCGGAGAACTCGCGCGCCACCTGCACGAACCCGCCCATGTGGTTCTTGGGATCGAACCGCAGCAGCGCCTCGCCTTTGGCCGGCGAGCCCGGATAGATGAAGTCGTCGAGCGTGGTCTCGTTCGGCAGGAACGAGACGGTTTCGTGGGAGAAATGCAGGACGCCGATACGTATCTTGCGATCGCTCATTTTGGTGCGCCTCGGCTGTTTTCCGCATTGTGGCATTGAAGGCGCGGCGCGCCAATCCGCATTCGGTTTTTGCCCGCCAGACCTGCAAATACGCAGACGCAGCGCAGCTTGCCGCCGCGCGGATTCTGCTATGGTCCGCGGCAACAATCGGGCCGCGGCCCCGCAAATATCTCAAGGAGAGAACGCCATGAATCCCCCCGTCAGTTCGCCCGCGATCAAGGTCGTCAAATCCGTCCGCGAGCAGGTGAGCGCCGAGGAATGGCAGGCCCGCGTCGATCTCGCCGCCTGTTACCGGCTGACGGCGATGTACGGCATGACCGAGATGATCGCGAACCACATCTCCTGCCGCGTGCCTGGCACCACCGACCAGTTCCTGATCAACGCCTACGGCATGCTGTATGAGGAGATCGACGCCTCCAGCCTGATCAAGGTCGACGTCGAAGGCAACACGCTGCTCAACGCTACCGACTACGACGTCAATGTCGCGGGCTTCGTCATTCACAGCGCCATCCACATGGCCAAGCACGACATGGATTGCGTCGCGCACACCCACACCCCGGCCGGCATGGCGGTCTCGGCGATGGAATGCGGCCTGCTGCCGCTGGCGCAGACCTCGATGCGCTTCCTGCACATCGCCTATCACGACTTCGAGGGCATCGCCGACAATGTCGACGAGCGCGAACGCCTGGTCCGCGACCTCGGTGACAACGAGGCGATGATCCTGCGCAACCATGGCCTTCTGGTCGTCGGCCGCACCGTGCCCGCCGCCTTCAACGTGCTGTTCCGCCTCGAGCGCGCCTGCCAGACCCAGGTGATGGCGCTGTCCTGCAATACCAAGCTGATCTATCCGCCGCAAAATATCCTCGAAGACACTTATGAGCGGATGCTGCCGAAGCCGGGCCGCACCGCCCGCAACGGCGAACTCGCCTGGCCCGCGCTGCTGCGCAAGCTCGACCGGGCGGATCCGTCGTATCGGGATTGAGAGCGAAAGCCGGCGCAGGCCTTCTCCATTCGTCGTCCCGGCGAAGGCCGGGACCCATAACCACAGAATAGCGTTGTTGAAAAACAGGCCGTGGCCCCAGCGTCGCGCCACAATTCGCATTCGTGGCAATGGGTCCCGGCCTTCACCGGGACGACGCTGAAATTGTTGCACGATCTGTGAGTCACACATCCCATTCTCGCGGCGTGTTTCGCCCGAGCTGTGCTCGTCGTTCCGCCCTCTCTGTTGAAGAGGGCGCAGGGAAAGCCGGGTGCCGATCGCACCCATGGCCCCCGAGCAATGGGTAGAAAGCTCGGGGGTAGGACCACAGGTGTAACCGGAGCAATCCGGCTTTCCCTGCGCGATGGGCTACGGCTTATTTCGTGCTCTCCCCGGCGAGACTGGGCTTTGTTGTCACCGTCTTCGCAACGCGCATCGCGCAATGCGAAAAGACACCTACCGCTAGGGCGTCAGGACCACACGTCTATAATTTGGAATTCGGATAAACGCGCCGAAACTAAGAAAAGCCTTTAAAACAAGTATCTTTTGTCTAGCCTATTTCGGGGTGCTTCGGCGGGTTTCGCCAAATCTAGGGCCCGGCCCAAAGGCCGGCTCTGTTGGTCAAAACCCCTGACACTGAAATGGATACTACCACGACCACCGAACCCGCCGGCGGACCCGCCGGCAAGCGCGCCCGCAATGGCGCCGTGATCCTCACCGATCGCCTCTGCGAGAAGCGCGTTGCCAAGCGGACCAAAATCTATGACCGCAAATGCCCGGGCTTGTACGTCAGCATTACCACCGCCGGCGTGGCGACCTTCTCCTTCTAGTTCACCGATCGGCAGACCGGGAAACAGCGCACCGGCTGGCTGGGCGTCTATAACCCCGAGACCTTCACCGTCGAGGATGCCCGCAGCAAGGTCTACGGGCTCAAGGGCATGGGCGGCGATGCGATGGCCGAGACCTTCCGCGACCGGAAGGAACGGCAGGCCAAGCGCGGCAAGACCGTCCACGAGATCATCGAGGAGCGGATCGACTGGATGAAGACGCCAGTCCGCAAGCCGGACGGGGAAATGCGGCCCCGGATTGAAAGCTGGGAAAATGTGGCTCGGCACTTGCGCAACTTCCTCAGCCCCCGGCTCGGCAAGAAGATCGCGAGCGAGGTCACCAAGCACGACATTGCGACGCTCTCGAACGACATCGTGGCGGGCCGGCACGGCGGCAAACCGTCAGTGAGCAACGCCCGGCACATGCGCCGCGCGGCGAGCGGCCTGTTCAACTGGCCGGCGGAAGCGGGCCGCGACTACATCACGGCATCGCCTTGCGTCAATCTGCCAAAGCTCGACGAGGAGCATCCGCGCGACCGTATCCTGTCCGAGGAGGAGATACGGACGCTGTGGCACGGTCTCGACCGGAACGATCTGCCGCGGGATCGCAGGACGCGGCTGGCGCTCAAGTTCGCATTGATCTCGATGCTGCGTTCCGGGGAGCTGTTGCCGATCCACCGCGACGAACTGAATGGCGAGAATGGCACGGTCGACATCTCGGCGCGGCGGGTCAAGCGGCGGCGCGTCATCAACCAGCCGCTATCCGATCTCGCGCTGGAGATCATCAAGGAGGCGATGGGAAATTACGACCACGCTTTCACCGGCCGGTTCGGCAACGCGCCGCTGTCGCGCCAAGCGATGTCAGGCGCGCTGAAAGGCACCAAGCACAGGAACGGCAAGGTGAAGACGCCCGGCATCTGCGAATTGCTCGGGCTTGAGCCGTTCACGCCCCACGATCTGCGGCGGACGGCGGCGACGATGTGCGGCGAACTTGGCCTGTCGGAGGCCGCCATCTCGCTGTGCCTCGACCATCAGGCCAACAAGGACGAGCACGGCAAGCCGCTGCCAGCGGTAACCCGCAAGGTCTACAACCGGGCCACCCGCATCATCGTCGCGAAGAAACGCGAAGTACTCGATGCGTGGGCTGCCGAGCTACGGCGGATCGTTGGCGCGGAGGATGCTGAGACGCGGATGGCGGCATGATCACGTATCTTCCCGGAACGTAGTCGCCCGGATAGCCCGCCCGGCAAAAACCGGGCAGAACGGGGACACATTTCATCCCCGAGACATTACTTCATTCACCCGGCGGCCTTCATTGGCTGCCGGGTCTTTGCTATCCCCTTCACCTCAGCCATCGCGCAATGCGGGCCTCCACAGGCGCATCGCAGCCGAGTTGCGGAGGATCATCGGCGAGCCTGCACCAGCAAGACAAGCAGAGGCCGGACTGCGTCTCGTCGCCTGATCGATCGGCCGTTCAACGATCCAATCTGCGGGGTTCATACAACCCTTGGGGCCCGATGTGACTTCCAGGTCGGGCCCAAGAATGTCTCAGCCATCCTAGCGGCGAAGCCGCAGCCGCTTGCGCTTCCATGCCGCCATTATGTCATGGACCGCGACGATCGCGGTCCATAGCGCTAAAGCCGCTAGGCCCACCATGAATAGAGTTGCTTCATTCATTGGACAGACCCCTGTCTGGCCCCGCCTATGAACGTTGAGCAAGCTTTCTCGTTCCGCCGCCCGCGCCTGCGCCGCCGCCAATATTCAATCCTGACAGACTTCCGAAACTGCCGAAGCGCTCTCGCTAAGGCGTCTAATCTAAGGTGCAGCGGAACTAGGCCTGCTAGTTCCCTCGGGCAATGGAATTAGTCGCAGCGGCGCTCCCTTCGGGTAACCCTACGGCCATCATCACGATCGACGGTGACGGTCTCTGTGCGACAGCGCTGTCTTGGGCCGACGGTGATGCCACCTGGGCCGACGCCAACTGTGGTGTCGCGGTCGTAGCGGTCTCGGTCCCTGTAGTCGCGGTCTCTGTAATAGCGATCCTCGCGATCCCGTCCGATCTGGACATCAACGCCTTGCGCCATCCTGATGCCTTCGGCTTTAGCTGGAATAGCAAGTGATGTGGTTGTCAGCGCGGCTGCGGCTGCCGCCAAGACAAGACCGATTTTCAGCATATGAAGTCCTCCCTTGAGCATGAGCCGGTGTAACGGGATTGAGCACTGACCGTTCCATGAGGCAAGCCCCATGATCTCTACTCGATCAGGACCAACCAAGACGCGATCATCAACCTGTCCCGCGTGATCAACCGCTACGTCGGCAACTTGGCGGCCCTGGCGGGCGGCATCAGACGCGAAACGCTCGCTATGAGCGGGGAACTTGAAAAATATTCGGCGGAACAGGGGCGGTTCACCATCCATTCAGCCCAGAGCACCTACCCATCTCGGGCGGGCAGCGCCAACGATGAGGTGTAACATGTCCAACGCTCGGGAGGGCTTCGACGCCATCGGTATCGTTATCGACTGGATCGACGCCTGTAAGCAGCGCCGCTTAGATGATCTGCTAGACCTCTACGACGAGACGGCTACGGTCGAGTGCTGCGAGGGCGGGAGCTTTCAAGGTCGAGCCGCGATGAAATGGTACTGGGATCAAAGGCTCGCGGCGTTCGGAGCTGATGCGTTCGAGATCGAAGCATTGATGCCCGAGGGGGACTGTGTTTCGCTCGACTATCGCGCGTATGATGGCCAGCGCGTGCGCACGTATTTCCGGTTTACCGATGCGGGAAAAATCCGGCTTACGGCCTGCGCGCGGATCAAAGAGGCCGCCTAGCAGCGCAGCTAGCTCATCCCTTTGCCGGGTCTCCGAGTTGGATTGGAAAGCTTAATGTAGCGTCTGCCGTCGATGATGCCGCGACACGTGCTCAACCAGTTCAGCGTTCAAGCAGTTTAGGATGTGCTCTAGCTGCTCATTGACAAGCATGAGAGCCCGGAGAGCGCTACGTGGATCGCCGTCACAGGCGGCGACGATCTCGTCTAGCTCCCGCTCATATTTATCCAGATAATCGTTGGTCGTTGGATGCGGCATGCGAACAACATCCAAACAGAAAACGTCGTCTCGGGATGTCAAGCGTAGCACTTGTCCTCGATATTCACAGGCGGGCACAAAAGAGCCAGTTGCATTTCGATGAGCCGCGTTCTGCTCTGAATGAATACTTTCAAGCATTTGGAGAGACTACATGGTCGAGGTGTATTTCAACGTCAGGCGTGATCTGCTTGTTGTGAAAAAGGGATTGCCGGTGCCGGCTGTTAGCGCCCAAGGGAAATGGCGCAAGAGCAAGAAGAGGGTGGTCAGGGTCAGCGAGGAGATCAGGCAAGCGGTTCAGAGCCACGGCTACTACATGCGCAAGCTGAGCGATCTGAAGAAGAACTAACGAAGCGCCCCGAACGACGGCGTCTTGGCCGATAGCTTCGTCGATGGCATTACCGCAATTGCGTGAGGCGATCAGTCTAGTTGGTGCTTGACCGTGAAAAAGTCTAAAGCTCCGGATCACCTAAGAGAGCGCAGTGAGGACAATACCGATCAGCGGCTTTGCTGAGTTGACGTCGGAATTCCTTCCGGAGAGCTTCTCCCTCCCACGTCGTGCCATCGCACTTGATAAGCTTTCTGGCGCGCGCAAAGGCGTGGTTTTCAGCCGCGTCATCACCGACACGGACCATTATATCCAGGTGGAAAGGACATACTGCGATGGCATGGGTCGTCTCCAGCGCGTAATGCACGGCTGAATGCAGATCATCTGCGTGGCTGCTGACGGACATGCGAGCCTCCCCGGACGAAGGGGCTCAGAGCGCTAGAGCCTGAGCCCATAACCCTTGGACAGTCAGGTTGTTTCGGACGCGGCTCATCTCTTAGCCCGATTGGCAGGCTTATGATTGATGTAGCGCAAAAGAGCTCGGCTCTATGCGAAAGCAAAAGCCCGGCCGCCAACTAAGACGGCCGGGCGAAAGCAAATATGAACTCGACGAACACCGCGACTATGCTGCGGCGCAGGAAAAACTTCCATCCCGGACGAATACGGGTGGCGGCCGGTGCCTAGACGCACTCGAGTGGGGGCTGTTAACCGCCGGACCGAGGCGAGAACGCATCCACGGACGCGGCTATTCGGGTCGCCAATTCAGTGGCGGTCGGCGTGGACTGCGTTTCGAGCGGCGAGCCGACGGAATGGACCGCTGCCAATCCAGCACCAGCGGTCCAAACAGCTATCGCAATTGCAGCGAGATATTCGATCCTCATGGCGATGGTCCCTTGCATCGGCCCCATCAATTAACCCGACACTTTTGGAATTGGTTCCCGAGCGCGAGCGATTTCCTATGAGTATCGCCGGCGTTGCCCGGCGCTTTGCATGGTCGATGCTTCGGCTCTGTGCTCCGTAGGTTCCTCATTCCGTTCGCGATCAGAATTGGGGAACGAAGAGGCTAGCCAAGACTTAGAAGCCATGAGACCGCCGCTCGCTGGTGAACAACCCGGCGCATGTCGCAGATAGCCAAAGGTCGTTACCAAAGACCCGCTGTTGTCAAAAACCAGCGCTCGCGCAAGATAGCCAAAAGCGGCGGTCTCCGGTTTATTCACAATCGCTAGCCGCGCCCCGATGTGTTTGCGGGGGGAGCGCACTCTCGGCCTGCCGGTGGTGTTGTTCATTCCGACCGGAGGCTGTGTAATGCGCAACCGCATCGACATCGACCACGTTCACAGCCGGGCCATTGTCCGGGAGATCGGCGAGACGCTGCGAGCGTCGCTGGAACCAGAGACGGAACTCTCGCCGAGGCTCAAAATGCAAATCGACCGGCTCCGCGAATTTGAAGAGCAGTCGCCCTCAATCATTCCAGCGGGTGAGCGCTGGGATAAGCCTCGTCGTTGAGCCGGGAGAAGGACTGGGTCCTCACATCGGCTGCGCCGTGCCAGTGCGCGCGTTCCTTTCAGAACAGCCCGACCACGATGAAAAAGGCGACCTCAGTCAGGAAAGTGACGCTCATAATCGCAACTATGAGGAAGGCGTTGCCCGCTGACAGTGGGATCATGATATGCCTCGCATCTTGCGAAGCCCCGAAGCCTCCAAGCGCTAATTCTCCGAGGGCCGGAATGTTTCGGTTCCCGAACGCGGGAGCGGATGTTGCGATCGGTGCTGTCGTCCTGGTTCCACTCGGGAACGCGGTTCAAATATTGAGCCTGATCTGATCTCAGCATCGAGGCCCTAACCTGAGACGGCCTTACCATGCGGATACCAAGAGGGCGACGGACGCGATCAGAGTTGCCGTGCTGAGGGCCACCACGACAAGGGCTTGTTCACTGTGCGCTTGCAGGTTTTTGTCGTCCATTGTCGCCAATGCTGGCTCGCGTATCTCGTTCCTAATTGGGATAAGGCGGTCGTTCCAGAGCGCGCGCGGGAAGACATCAACTCCCGGCGTCACCGGACTTCCAGTGCCTTGATCGCCTGCGCCGAAATCTCGGCGGGGTCCCTGAGACCAGATTGCGCGACCTTGATAATCGTCTTCGCGATCATTTCCGTCAGCGGGTCATCGCGATCTTTGACGCTGAGCGCGTGCAGCTTTTTCAATAAGGTTGGCGTCTTTCGACGCCATGGCGTCGATTTGTAAGTGCGAATAGATGGACATATTTTGCCCTCTCAGCCCGGTGGCAGAGGTTACCACGACAACCCTGCTCCCCCGGGAAAGCTGCGCTTACGGCACTCGATGCGCGAGCAGACCTGGCTTCGGGGCATTCTTCGGCGGCGGTCCCATCGTCAGCCAAACGGCAAAACCCAACAGAACCGACGCCACCAATAGTCGGAACAATAGATGCAAAGGCCGTCCCCGTCGGCTGCGTGCTCCGACGTTGGGATAAAGCCTAGCGGGGCGCAATTCGACTTGTGGGGTGCGGCGGCGGCGTGGCCATCGCTACGATGGCAAACGAAGAGGGACAACTGAGGCGGCCTTGCCATGTTCACGCACCGGCGCTAACGCTAGTTCTTGGTTTGGCGTTGGGGGGTATCCGGTGAGCGAGGCCCGCGAGTTTATCGATTTCTGGGTCGAGAATAGCATTCACGCTGTCGAGCAGTTTCGCACTGTCGGCGCGTCGCAGGATATCGCCGAACTGACCCGCCGTCTTGTCGCGGCTGCCAAGGAGCAGGGTTTCTCGGCGGCCGACTTGCAAGCTGAGATCGGCGACATCTCCGACTACATCGGAGACCTGCTCAAAGCAGCGAACAGGGCTGAGCGCGAACGGCGTAAGCCTACGTAGGCATCGCAATGCGGGCGCCTTAGTCGTTCGTGAAGAACTGGCGCCGGCGCCCGGCTTAAGCGGTGTTTCGAGCCGGGACGGTCTCGAAGAAGGCTCGGATGATGACACGCAAGAGCTCTGCGAGCCATCGCAGCAGCAGGCCGAAGTTATAGCCGGCAGCGGCGAGAACAGCGTTGATGCGGTCGCCGAGGCGTCCCTTGAGATAATTTCTGTCCATGCGGTGCTCGGCCTTGACGTGGCCGATGACGGGCTCGACAGCCGCGCGACGCTTCATCTCGCGACGGATGGAAGCTGTGACGCGGCGGACCTGACCCGAG
>NZ_JAGKJL010000191.1:0-812 GCF_020329495.1 Bradyrhizobium australafricanum
GAGTTGCGCCTTGCAAGCGCGTTGAAGTCTGCCGTCTGAGATGACGGCCGCGGCAAAGCCTAGCGAGCAGCCGCGAACCGAGTCTTGCGTGGCGTCCGGTAACGGCCGTTGCGAAGCGTAGACAGGGAGGTTGTAGGCCGGAATGAAGTGAACGGGAAAATAGCCCCGAAATCGAACGTGATCGGAGTAGCCGACCCTGTCTCTCAAAGGGGAAGGCGGAACCGCGGGCCGCGACAACGCGAGCGGTCAGAGGAGCTCCCGGGGTTCGTACCGCCAGCATGCAATCAAAGGAAGCAGCGTGAACAAGGGAGATCCATCCGGTTCAAGCGCAAGCTTTGTAAGACCTGCCAAGCCGCTGAGGTGAGAAGGGTCTGACGACCGGGTGGAAGTCAGACTGACCGATAGTACTCCGAGGACGGGAGAGCCGGCCACATGGGGAAGCGGTCAGCGGTAGTTGGATTGTTCTTGGGCGACATGGGCTCCATTCAACGGGAGTCACGGCCTTCTATTCTAAGAGAAGATCAGCTGACCATGGAAACGAAACTTGAACAAATAGCAGTGAAAGCTCGACGCGAGCCAAATCTTCGCTTCACCTCGTTGGCCCATCACATCACGCGCGACCGAGTGCAAAAGAATCTATTACAGATTCCGAAGCGCTCCGCCGCCGGGGTGGACGGACAGACGGTGGAGGCGGCGAAGGAGAGCTTCGAGGACTGGATGGGGCCAATGCTCCAATCCATCCATCGCCAGGGATATCGGGCGCCGAACATTCGGCGGGTCTATATCCCCAAGCCCGGTAAGACGGAGAAGCG
>NZ_JAGKJL010000192.1:0-803 GCF_020329495.1 Bradyrhizobium australafricanum
CTGCTGAGACGGCGGCCGAAGGATGAGATCGACGATGGCGTGACGTACGGCTGGCATGGTTGGCTGAGGCGGAGGCCCGTTGATTCTTTTTTTTCCGCCCCGCGTATGCGAGGCGACGATGTTGCAGGAAGGCGTAGGCAATCATTGTCATCAAGGCGTGGCGATGAAGACCTTGCCATGATCGCCCTTCGAAGTGATCAAGTCCAAGTTCCTCCTTCAACTGCTGATGCGCCTGCTCACAAATCCACCGTGCCTTGATGGTGGCGGCCAGCGTGCGCAGATCCGTCGCCGCCGGAAGATTGGCCAGATAGTATTTCTTCTCCCCGGACGCACGTTGCTCGCCAATGAGCCAGGCTTCGTCGCCTGGGAGATGCTGCTGACCTTTATCCCATATCCGCTGCGGAGGGCCGTCGGCGGTCCGGACACGGAGAGCAGCAAATTGGGCTTTCAGCCGACCTTTCGTCCCGCTACGCCAACTCACGGTTTTCCATTTGGCGCTGGCGAGCATTTGTTCTGCGGCAATCGATAAGATATCGGGCACGTGGTGCTTTCGTGGTTTTCCGCGGACCTTGGTAATCGGCCAAATGAGCTTCACATCGACCGGATACACTTTCTGGTGCCGAGGGATACCGACAGCCCAGGTCAGCCCGCGCTCTGTTAGCCCTTGTCGAAACGGTGCGCTGAGGCCGTATCCTGCATCCGCCAGCACACATCCAAAGCGCACGTTGGCTGCCATCGCGCGGTCAATCTCGGCTAGAGCAATCTCGGGCTTGGACCGTGCCGTTCGATGTTCGACTGGCACG
>NZ_JAGKJL010000193.1:0-796 GCF_020329495.1 Bradyrhizobium australafricanum
GATTGAGATCGGGACTGTAGGGCGGCAGGAAGAGCAGGTGCGCTCCGGTGGCGCGGATCGCATTGCGAGCGGACTTGCCCTTGTGACTGCCAAGATTGTCGAGGATGACGACCTCACCTTTTGCCAGAGTTGGGGCCAACACCTTCTCGACATAGAGGGTGAAGAGTTCGCCATTGATGGGGCCGTCGATGACCCAAGGTGCGCTGATCTGGTCGTGCCGCAGCGCTGCGATGAAAGTCATGGTCTTCCAGTGACCGAAAGGCGCGGATGCTTGGAGCCGCTGTCCACTCGGTCCCCAGCCGCGCAGTGGCGCCATATTGGTCTTGATCCAGGTCTCGTCGATAAAGATCAGCCGTGAAGCGTCAATCTTGCCTTGATGGGCCTTCCAGCGTGTCCGCTTACGGGCGATGTCGGGGCGATCTTGTTCGACTGGCAGGATCGTTTTTTTTGAAGCTCAGCCCTTCAGCATGCACAAACGTCCACACCGCCCGCACATCTGTCTTGATCCCGCGCGCCGCCAGTTCCTGTGTCAGCTTCCGCAAAGTGAATGGTCCCGAGAGAACGCGCTTACGCAGCCAATCAGCATTGGCACCGGACAGAACCGGCTTCTTGTGACCGCCGATCTTGCCGGGCGAAACGCCCCCAGTCTCCCGTCTCAGATTCTTCCACTTCGTTACACAGGACGGGCTGATCTGAAGCGCCTCTGCAATCGAACGAACTGTCTCTCCTGCATCAGCTCGCGCCAGAGCCCGTTCACGAAGGTCTTCTGAATAGGGTCGCGTCATCCATGCTGGCC
>NZ_JAGKJL010000194.1:0-774 GCF_020329495.1 Bradyrhizobium australafricanum
TTGATTACCGCTCAGCTGCCCGTTGCCCAATGGCACGACATGATCGGCGAGCCAACCATCGCAGATGCTATCCTCGACCGGATCATCCACAACTCCCACCGTATCGCCCTCGAAGGCGACAGCATGCGAAGGAAAAAAGCCGCGCGCCCCTTGACCGACGTCGAAAACAGCGAAACGAATACCAACTGACTTCAACAACCAGGCAACCAAAAGCCAGCGCCGCCACGCTGTCCGCGATTTAGCGAAACTGCTGTCCGTCAGTTAGCGAAACCGCTGTCCCGTTTTTGCGAAATACGCATTTCAATGCGGCTTTTGACCGATTTCGTTGAAAAAGGCGGCAGTAATCCGATGTATTGGCGTGAGCGCCGTTGCGGCCGAACGACTGCATCGGCCTTTATGCGAGCTTGAGGGTTTGCATCGGGATCAGCTTGGCCATCTTGCGAAGGTTCTGAGCGGTGGCTGCGAGAGTGAACTCGTCGCGCGCGCCGTTTGGGCCTCGTAACCGCAAACGGTCGAGCTTGAGAATGCGCTTGAGGTGCGCGAACAACATCTCAATCTTCTTGCGGAGCCGACGTGAAGTATGCCCCTCCCACGATCGTGCGATCTGGCGCGCCATGTCGCGAGCCCCCTCATAGATCGAGCGTGGCACCCTCCGTGAAGCCTGCGTGGGGCAACACCGGGACTTCAGCGCGCATCGATCACAATCGCGCTTGCTGGCGAGGTAAAGCATCGTGGCACCATCGTTCACCAGCGCTCCGGTCGTGGTGAGGACCT
>NZ_JAGKJL010000195.1:0-769 GCF_020329495.1 Bradyrhizobium australafricanum
CGTCACTACTACACACGGCTCCGTCCCTGCATCGCGCATTGGTACTCAGACTCTTGTGGGGCTTCCACTTGAACCATTCCCTTGGCATCGCGATACAGGTTCCCACGTTCCGCACAGAAGCCTGAACCGAGGTTACGCCACCTCGCCTGCCGGACGCCGCCTGAGCCGTAAACAGGTATCGCTCAGACTGATCCCAAGATAACGACTACCCCTTGGTTTTGACGTCTTCCCTACGCTTTCGACAGTTCATCGGTGGTTCGCTTGCGCTCGTCTCCTCGATCCTTACCTGACAGAGTCTCGCTCTGCCTTTTCCGGTCTCGCTCACCACCTCGACCATTGGGCCGAAGCAGCAGCCGGTGGTTTGAACCCTGATCCTGCAACCCGAGTTCGAGGGGCCAACCCCCATCTTCTGTGCAGCAAGGCTGCTCAAAGGTGCTCTACATCACACCTCCTTCGCGCCGTCGTGGCGCACGTCGAGTCGCCCGGGGGAGTTTCACCCCCAGGCGCTCACAGATCCGGACGTGAACGTCTCCGCTCATCCGGCTCTTACCGTCCAGCCGCCGTCTTGTGCAGCATCGGCCAATGGGCCAATAGCGTGGGGGTGCGGCACGCAATGTCCCGTACCCAGTGCTCTGCCCGTCTTCGATGTCGCCGCAGACGTTTGTATTTCGACATCGCCCATCGCGCGAGACATCGGTCGAGATGGCGTAGTGTCGGATAAAGCGCCGACTTGTAGTACCGACCATAGTAGTTCATCCAGCCTCGAATG
>NZ_JAGKJL010000196.1:0-767 GCF_020329495.1 Bradyrhizobium australafricanum
CAAGATAACGACTACCCCTTGGTTTTGACGTCTTCCCTACGCTTTCGACAGTTCATCGGTGGTTCGCTTGCGCTCGTCTCCTCGATCCTTACCTGACAGAGTCTCGCTCTGCCTTTTCCGGTCTCGCTCACCACCTCGACCATTGGGCCGAAGCAGCAGCCGGTGGTTTGAACCCTGATCCTGCAACCCGAGTTCGAGGGGCCAACCCCCATCTTCTGTGCAGCAAGGCTGCTCAAAGGTGCTCTACATCACACCTCCTTCGCGCCGTCGTGGCGCACGTCGAGTCGCCCGGGGAGTTTCACCCCCAGGCGCTCACAGATCCGGACGTGAACGTCTCCGCTCATCCGGCTCTTACCGTCCAGCCGCCGTCTTGTGCAGCATCGGCCAATGGGCCAATAGCGTGGGGGTGCGGCACGCAATGTCCCGTACCCAGTGCTCTGCCCGTCTTCGATGTCGCCGCAGACGTTTGTATTTCGACAACGTCCGGCATGACCGGCTATTGGCGAAGGTGGCGCAGCGGATCAACGACGCGGACGTCATGCATCTCCTAAGAGTTATGCTGAAAGCCGCTGGCAAGAAGGGAGTTCCGCAAGGCGGTGTGCTTTCGCCCTTGCTCAGTAATCTTTACCTCAACGAGGTTGACAAGATGCTGGAGCGAGCGCGAGAAGTCACACGGAGCGGCAAGTACATCAATGTCGAATACGCGCGTTTCGCGGACGATCGTGCGCCACGACGGCGCGAAGGAGGTGTGATGTAGAGCACCTTTG
>NZ_JAGKJL010000197.1:0-764 GCF_020329495.1 Bradyrhizobium australafricanum
GTTGCGACGCGTCGGAACTGCTTGAGCTTTGAGAAGCAGCATTCGACGAGATGGCGCTGGGCATAGAAATGCTTGTCGAGAGGGTATTTGAGCGCGCGCGACGGATTGTTGGGGATGACGGCGAGCGCGCCTTTGGCGGCGATGGCTTGGCGCAAATGATCGGCGTCATAGGCGGCGTCGGCCATGACGACTTGGGCTGATAAGCCTTCGATCAAAGCGGCGGCTTGCGGTGCATCGCCCTTCTGACCCGCGCTCAGCGTGAACCGCACCGGACATCCCAAGCCTCGAACCGCTAGATGTATCTTGGTGCTCAGGCCCCCGCGCGAGCGGCCGATCGCTTGATCTTCAGACCCCCTTTTTTGGCGCCGGCGGCGTGCTGATGCGCCCGAACGATGGTGGAATCGACGATCAGATATTCGAAGTCCGGATCATCGGACATCGCCTCGAATATCCGCCACCAAACACCCTTGATGCTCCATCGGCTGAAGCGCCGGAACACGCTGTTCCAATCGCCGAAGACCTCCGGGAGATCGCGCCAGGGAGACCCTGTACGCACGATCCACAGCACTCCTTCAACGAACATTCGGTTGTCGCGCCCGGTCGAGCCCTTCTGATCGGGCCGCCCTATGATCAACGGCGCCATCCGCTCCCACGCCGCGTCGCTCAATACCAAACGGTCCATCACACCCAAGGCGGCCTCCCCAAAAGCAGCCTTGAATCTGATTTGCTCCTAAAAGGGAATCCTTAGAGTCCACACCACCTAG
>NZ_JAGKJL010000198.1:0-761 GCF_020329495.1 Bradyrhizobium australafricanum
CGCCACGGCCGCAAGCTTCGGCGGCTTGCGCTTGATCAGGGCCAGCAGCCAGCGCGAGTGATGACCGCGTCCCCGCCTGGCCTGCTGGATCACCGCTGTGGCCCCGACCACCAGCAGACGGCGCAAGTTCTCATCGCCAGCCCGCGTGATCTTGCCAAGCCTGGTCTTGCCAGCGGTGGAGTGGTCCTTGGGTGTCAATCCCAGCCAGGCCGCAAAATGACGACCAGAACGGAACGTGCGCGGATCAGGTGTCTTCATCACCAGCGCGGTTGCAGCGATCGGACCGACCGAGGGGATCTGAGCCAAGCGCCGGCCCGTGGCATCGCCGCGGTGCCAGGCCATCAGCTTGGCCTCAACCGCCTCCAACTCACCCTCGAGCCTGACGCGCTCCCGGCCCAGCACCACAAACAGCTCGCGCGCCAGAACCGGAAGCGTCTCGTCCTGCGCAATCCGCACCAGCAGTGGTTCGATCGCGTCCAGTCCCTTGGGGGCGATCAGGCCATACTCCGCCGCATGGCCGCGTATCGTATTGGTCAGCTGGGTGCGCCGGACGATCAATCCGTCGCGGACACCCATCAGCATCAGCGCGGCCTGCTGCTCGGCCGTCTTCACCGGCACGAAGCGCATGCTCGGCCGGCTCATCGCTTCACACAGGCCTTCTGCATCCCGCCCGTCATTCTTGTTCCGCATCACGTAGGGTTTGACCAATTGCGGTGCCATCAGCTTCACCTCGTGACCGAGCTTGGAAAGCTGACGCGCCC
>NZ_JAGKJL010000199.1:0-750 GCF_020329495.1 Bradyrhizobium australafricanum
CGCCGTGCCAGGGCGATGATCCCCATGGCGGAGCGATAACCCTGCTCGGGATGCGGGCGCTCACGCATCATCCGCTCGACCAGAGTGGCGGTGTTGACGCCGATCCGCGCTGCCATCTTGATCAAGCTCGCCGGCGTCATATTGGCATAACGCTGATGGGCCTTGGGCATGTGCTCGTTCACGGTGACATGGCCGCTGCGCTGAGAGCGGCGCACATGGCTGGCGACACGCGTGTGATCCTGGAAGATCTCGACGGCTCGATAGGTGAGCCGGACGTCCACCCGACGGCCGATCAGCCGGTGCGGGACCGAGTAAAAGGTCTTGTCGACTTCGACGTGATAATCGGGGTGGACCTTCGCCGTTTTCCACTCGGCGTATTCGAACGGCTCGCCCGGCAGCGGCGTCAACGCAGCGCGCTCGATCTCCTCGAACAGCTGCCGGCGGGATTTGCCGATATGGCGCATCGGCCGATGGTTCAACTCCTCCAGCAGACCGGCGATCGCAGTATTGAGATCGGTCAGGTTGAAGAACCGCCGATGGCGCAGCCGTGCCAGAATCCAGCGCTCAACAATCAGCACCGCGCCTTCAACCTTGCCCTTGGCAAAAGTTGTCGACTGCAGGTCATGCGGGTACGACCCGGCAGGAGGTGCGGATCACGCATCCTTTTCATCCGCTTTGCGGCCGCAAGTTCGAACTGATCTGCCGGCGCCGTCATTGGGGCGAAGACCGGGTGGTCTATGAGGGCCAGAA
>NZ_JAGKJL010000200.1:0-741 GCF_020329495.1 Bradyrhizobium australafricanum
TCGATCGATAGATTCGTCGATCTTGAACAGATTAGGCAGGACCTGGCGCCCTTCTACAGCACGATCGGCCGGCCTTCGATCGATCCCGAGCTGATGATACGGATGCTCCTGATCGGCTATTGCTTCGGCATCCGGTCGGAGCGGCGTCTGTGCGATGAGGTTCACCTCAATTTGGCCTACCGGTGGTTCTGCCGGCTCGGCTTAGAAGGTGCAGTGCCGGACCACTCGACATTCTCCAAGAATAGACATGGTCGCTTCCGAGAAAGCGATCTCTTCCGTCGTGTGTTCGAGAACGTCTTGCGCCGTTGTATCGAGGAGCGGCTGGTTGGCGGTGAAGGATTTGCTGTGGATGCGAGCCTGATCAAGGCCGACGCCAATCGGCAAAAGGGAATTGAAGGCGACAAGGGACTCCCACCGGAGGAGACCGGTCGAGCGATAAACGGGTACTTGGCCGTCCTCGACGATGCCGCTTTCGGAGCAGCTACCGAGGTCACCCCGAAGTTCGTGTCGCCTGCCGATCCGGCGGCGCGCTGGACGGGCGCGCACGGCGGCCAAGCCTTTTTTGCCTACTCGACAAACTACCTGGTCGACGTCAAGAACGCGATAATCGTCGATGTCGAAGCGACAACGGCGATCCGGCAGGCGGAGGTGTTGGCTGCCAAGCGCATGATTGAGCGCTCGCTCGAACGGTTCGACCTTTACCCCACCCGGCTGCTCGGCGACAGCGGCTATGGCTCGGCC